>NZ_JCBCCK010000306.1:0-4559 GCF_059864935.1 Planktosalinus sp. | reverse complement strand
GAGAGTTCGCTGAAACGCCGTCTGGCACTTATTGTAACTGCGGTCCTGTTACTGGGTTCGGTGAGTATGTTTTTTACTCAGTCTGTATTGGTGAAAATGCTGCCTTTTGACAATAAAAACGAATTTCAGGTGGTCATTGATATGCCCGAAGGCACTACGCTGGAGCGCACCAATGTGGTGACTCAGGAAATTGCCCAATACCTGTCCACCCGTCCTGAAGTGGTCAACTACCAGGCTTATGTAGGCACTTCGGCACCCATAACATTTAATGGTTTGGTGCGTCACTATGATTTAAGAGGTGCATCAAACACGGCAGACATACAGGTGAACATCACAGACAAAGGCGACCGCAAATTGCAAAGTCACGACATTGCCAAGTTGTTGCGTCCGGACATACAGAAAATAGCTTCCCAATATGACGCCAATGTAAAGTTGGTGGAAGTACCACCCGGACCTCCGGTATTGAGTACCATCGTAGCCGAGATTTACGGCCCTGATTATGACGAACAAATAAGAGTGGCCGGCGAAGTTAAAAACATCCTGCACAACACCACAGACGTAGTCGATATCGATTGGATGGTAGAGGCCGACCAGGTGGAGTATGTCTATGACATCGACCGGGAGAAGGCGATGCGTTATGGCATTGCGCCACAGCAAATCGTGCATACCATGCATATGGCTTTGGGCGAAAGAGCCCTGACCTACCTCTATGACGAAAACGCCACAGAGCGCGTGGGCATTTTGCTGGCTCTGGACGAACAGGAAAAAGCCAGTCCGGAGGCCATTGCACAAATTCAAATCACTTCCCAACAAGGGAATATGGTTTCCATAGGCGACTTGGTAACCATCAACGAAAGTACCCTGCCCAAAAGCATCTACCGCAAAAACCAAAAGCGTGTGGTCTATGTACTGGCTGATATGGCGGGAAAACTGGAAAGCCCTGTTTATGCCATACTGGGTATGGAAGACAAGCTAAAAGCCATTGAGCTTCCGGAAGGATATAAAATGAACGAACTCTATGCCAGTCAGCCCGACCGGGAAGACGATTATACCGTGAAATGGGATGGTGAATGGCAGATAACGCTGGAAGTATTCAGCGATCTGGGTATTGCCTTTCTAGGTGTGATTGTGATTATCTATTTATTGATTGTTGGTTGGTTCCAAAACCTGAAAGCACCCATAGTGATGATGGTGGCCATACCGTTGTCGATGATTGGTATTGTGCTGGGGCACTGGATACTGGGCGCGTTCTTTACAGCCACCTCATTCATAGGGATGATTGCCCTGGCGGGGATTATGGTGCGGAACTCGGTGCTGCTTATTGACTTTGTCAACCTGCGGCTGGAAGAAGGCATCCCGTTAAAGCAATCGATACTTGAAGCCGGCGCAGTGCGTACCACGCCCATTTTACTCACCGCAGGAACAGTAGTAATTGGTGCTTTTGTCATCCTTTTTGACCCTATTTTCCAGGGACTGGCCATTTCACTTATCGGTGGAACGATTGGCTCGACCTTCCTGACCTTGTTGATTGTGCCGCTGGTGTATTATATCATTATGAGGAAGCAGTATCCGGAAGTTGTTGTTGAAATTGAAGAAAAGAGAGAAGAGAAAATAGAATAGAGAAAAGAGATTTTGTACGTCTATGACTTAGGACTACAGGACTTATGACTTAGGACAATACTTTGCGACTCTGCGGCTTTGCGAGCAACCAAACTAACTCTCGCAAAGGCGCCAAAACGCTAAGAAAATAGTGATCAGTGGCAGTGGTCAGTGGTCAGATGTGTTGAAAGACACAGTACAAAAAATTTGCGGGCTTTGCGGAAGTCTTTGCGCTTCTTTGCAGCTTCGTCGCCTGAAGCTTTGAAGCGCAAGGCGGTGAAACCCTTTAATACTAAAACTCAAAAAAATGAAACTATTAATTGTAACAGCAGTGGAGGAATTTCAGAAAGACGTTCTCAAACTGTTCAAGAAAGCCGGGATCGAGGCGTTTAGCACCTCAGAAATCGACGGCTACAAAAACGGAAACAGTTCGCTCATCGCGGCCCAAAGCTGGTTTCCCGGAGAAAAAGGCGGCAGTGAGTCGCTTATGGTATTTTCCTTCACGGATGAGGCCAATATTGATGCGTTTTTTACCCTGGTCACCGAGTACAATCAAAACCTGGAAACAAACAACCCGGTGCGGGCTGTTGTGGTACCGATTGAAAGAGCTATCTAAAGTTAGAAGTTAGAAGTACAAAGTTTGAAGTTTGACTTTGGACTGCAAGCATCGCCGTCGGCAAGCCTATGGCGGCCGAGGGACTTAAGACATAAGACGAATTTCTCTGTGAAACTTTGTGGAATCTTTGCGTGACTTTGTGATATAACTTTTTCCAGTTCTGAACATTTTAAAAATAAATAACTTAAAAACAAATATCTATGTTAAACAGAATCATTAGAGCCGTTGCAGGCACGTTTATTATCATCAGCTTGTTGCTGGCAGTTTATGTCAATATCAACTGGCTTTGGTTTACCGCTTTTGTCGGCGTAAACCTTTTGCAATCTTCCATTACTAAATGGTGTTTGATGGAAGATATTTTGAAGAAATTTGGAGTGAAAGATTGAAGTTAGAGGTAAGAAGTTAAAAGTACGAAGTATTTAGTTTTAAAATTCTTTGCTTCCTTCTTTGCGGTTAACCTTTGCGGCCTTTGCGAGAAACAATATCACTTTAAGTCATTACAAAGTCTCAAAAATCTTTTGTATTTTAGTAGAAATCTAAATTTCACTGTGTTATGAAAGCGTTTTTTACTTTGTTCAGCCTATTGATTGCCACCACCTTTTTCGCGCAAAGCTTAGTAGGTTCCTGGCAGCTTACCCATGAAAACGGAGAAATGCTCACCAAAAACGAAGTCATCGCCATCTATCAGGACGGTTATTTTGCTGTGGGCGCCAAAGAAGCCGCTTCCAATACCTTTTTATATGCCTATGGCGGTGAGTACACCCTCAAAGGCAGAAACTACACAGAAACCCAGGACTTCAATACCCGAAGTCCGCAGCGGATTGATGTGGCTACTAACTTTAGGGCAACTTTAAAAGACGACCAGCTAGAGCTTAGTTCCGGAGGACATACCCAAACCTGGCAGCGCCTGTCTGAAAAAACCGATGCCCTCAGCCGCAACTGGGTCATCACCGGCCGTGAGCGTAGCGGAGCGATGAACACTATGACCCCCGGTGACCGAAGAACCGTCAAAATACTAAGTGGCGGACGCTTTCAATGGATTGCTTTCAACTCGGCATCCAAAGAGTTTAGCGGTACGGGCGGAGGTACATATAGTGCCCAAAATGGAGTTTATACCGAAAATATCACCTTTTTCTCACGTGACATCAGCCGTGTGGGCGCCAGCCTGCAATTTCAGTTTGAAATCAAAGACGGCAAATGGCACCACAAAGGAAAAAGCTCCAAGGGCGACCCTATTTATGAAATCTGGAGCCCTTACAGGGAAGCTTACAAAAAATAAATTTATTTGTAAAAGCCTTACTTTAAAGGTTCATTTATCTAAAATGACTCCCGTTCCCTGTTTGAGAGAATGCCAAAGAAACCCTAATTAGGATATTTTTTAGGAAATACGGCTAATTTTTTTTTAGCTTTCATATTTAATCCATTTTGGTACTGCTGTACCTGATGATCTGGAGGTAAACATCAAAACAATGACTAAAACAACCACACATACTACCCCAAGTATCGAGTATATCATGGAATCCCTTGTGGATGACGGTCGTGTTGAAACAACATTGCCCGGTGACGGTTTTTTGCATCTGGATGAGAAGTTCCCTTTTATACTTATTTACCGTAAAAAAGATAAGGATGAAGACAGGGGCACCAAAAGGCTGGCCAAAAGCATCGGTTCTTACTTGATTATTGGTACTGAAAGTTTTGAATTTTATCAGGAATTGATTTATAAACTGGCAAGGTATTTTTCCAAAAAATACACTACTTATCTGCTCTTTGAAATTTACAGCGGCAACGAATCAAGCGACACTTTTATCATAAAAGGCCCTGCCCATAAATTGCCCACCACCCTTGATGTGCTCAAAGGAGAACTTTCAATACTTCCGGAAAAACTTAATATTCTTCCGCTTAAAGCGGAAATAAAAAGAACCAAAATCCGGCAGGAAAAAGGCCGGAAACCCCTTGTGGATATTGAAGAAGCCAAAATGCATGGAGCCGTCTGGATTGCACTTGAAATCCCACCGATTTACCGCGACCGCAATGGCATTTTATATCCTGTTTTTTTTAGGAAGTTCAGGGATTTGTTTACGGAAGCCATTCAAAAAGCCATCTTTGATTTTCTGCGGGTGCAAACCACTTCAGACATCAGCAATTATTTTGCGCTAGGGAAACGCAAAATTCACGATGAGGTCTTTAAAATAGACCAACAACTCACTGAAATTGAATCCAGCTACCAGTTCCTCTTGCTTGTGGCTCCGGTGAATATGCAAGAGATACGCGAAACCTACTTTGAAAGCAATTTTAAAGAGTTGCATGAGTATCAGTACCGCCTGCTCACCATTGACCCTGACCT
>NZ_JCBCCK010000231.1:0-1894 GCF_059864935.1 Planktosalinus sp. | reverse complement strand
ATGCATCAAATAATTAAGATATTACTAGTGGTCTTATTAATATACTCTCCACCATCTTTAGTCTTAAATCTATCTTATTTGTGGTATAATGGACATAATAAAGAGAATCTTATAATCCCTCATGTTTTTTGTGTAGTTCTTTATTTGATACTCATAATTGTAGGATGGGAAGATGGAGGTGATGCCTCAATATTAACTATTTTGTTTGCCTTGGTTAATATAGCAATTGGGGTATATGTTTCAATGTCGTTTAGTTAAGACTTTGTCATAATCGCTTGTAATTCATACTGTAAGGTCTTTTAGGAATTTTATTTCTTGGAAAACTTCTACCTGGCCTGATTATTTCTCTCGTTTTTTGGACAATCAAATCAAAAGCATCCAGAGCCTCACTAAATTTCCTCTTAATAATCACAGCAATCAATATATCCTGAGTCATCGCCATTGCGTTGGTTCGGTTGATTTTTTGGCTATACTTGCGTTCTTTGTCAGCCTTGTACTCTTCTTTTACTTTTTCTTCTATCGGATGCGCATAAGCGGCACACAGTGTCATCAAAAAAACCTTTGCATAGAAATCCTGTTTTACAGCCTTCGCTGTCTTTCCGGAAAAATTTTCTAATTCAGCCCGGCTTTTAAGAAGTTTGTAGGCTTCCTCCTCGTTCCAGCGGTAATGGTACAATTCTTTGAAATCCTCGTATTCATACTTTTCAATGTCAGTCAAAGATGTGCACAACACCTCGGTTTCTCCATTATCAAGCTCAACTTTTATTAACCTGCATTTAATAGTTTCCCCATACATGTGAGGAAACTCTGATAATTTTTTGTAATCCTTCTTGGGCAGGGAAAATTCAACAATACATTCTTTTTCCTTGCTTTCAACAAACTTCTTTACCTTCAGCCACCAATTATCTTTCAACCGAACACAAAATTCTACCTTTTTTGCTTTTAAAAGAAACAATAACCAAAAACTGGGGTAACCTCTGTCAAGGAGTAAAAGATCCCCTTCTGCTACCTTTTCCAAATGAGCCAATAATAAATCTGTTTCACTGGATGCATAAGCGGCAATCTTACTATCTATTGTAATTTGGTTGAGCACATCGTAAAGCATTGACCCCAACGCAAGAGAGCGTGGACTGTCTGCTTTTGGCCCAAAATGATGTTGTCCAAATTCTTCAATAACACTTTTATGATTAGGAAGAACCAGTCTGGTTCCGTCTACCGCTAAAGTACGCATTCCGTGCCACTCATAATAGGAGGCGTGGTCATAAAATGACTTAACAGCAACTTCATTTAATCGCTCAAAGGCCCATGGATTCAATTTTGCCCTGGCTTGGGTAAATGCACCTTTGGTTACCTCCCGGATGTTAAAATCGCTATTGGAAACTGATTTAAAGAATCGATCAAGTTCTCGCTGTATGGAACTTTTAAAGTTGATGATAAGTACAATTAAATTATTGATTGTCAGCGTTCTGTTCCGTGAAAATACCCCTTTAGGGCCGTCTTTTGAACGGCCTTTAAACGCTTCATTTTCAAGCTCATAAGTTATGTTTTTGGATAAAAGTTCACGATAATCAGTTGGTCGGTTAATATTTGGGATACCCCCTATATACCCTACTAAGATAAATCAATATGGTCAAACAACAAACTTTTCAATGAGCTTTTTTCGCCGAAACACCAATAAAATTAGGGGTTATAGCAATAATCACTAACTAAACGACATTGATTAATGAATTGATATTTTTTGATCAGATCTTTTTGAAATTACTGAATATACGGCTGTGAAAAAGAAAAAAAAGAACCAAAACCTTGGAGTTACAAAACCTCCACCAGTCTGGCTTAAAAAAAACAAGAATATTAAAGGTGCTTTAACATTAACATCAATTCTCCGTCTTAAAAA
>NZ_JCBCCK010000035.1:0-2177 GCF_059864935.1 Planktosalinus sp. | reverse complement strand
AATTTTAAAAGTCAAGAAGACTTAGAACAACTATCAGCAAATTGGTAGGAATGAAAATAGTTTGGACTGATTTTGCAATCAGAAATTTAAAAGATATTTTTGACTACTATGCTTCTAAAGTAAATGAACTCGTTTAAATTTTTTTGATTGTAGCGAAAATTAGTCATTTTGTGCCCGATTGAAGGCTTTTTTGAGTTGCATAGCATCGCTACGGAAGGAAAAAAAGTCAAAAAGCGGGTGCAAAAGGGCAATTTTTTAGCCAATTATTAAAAGTTTAAACGAGTTCAATAAAAGCTTGCTCATAAAATTAGAAGACAAATCCTTTCATCATCTAAACAACTCCAAAAGAATCCGAACTCTGGTCCAATTGAACCAAACCTAACAGGACTAAAGAAAACGCACAGATATTTAGTGAGCGGAAATTATAAATTGATTTACAGAATCATTGATAATCAAATTGTAATAAATGATGTTTTTGACACAAGGCAGAATCCTTCTAAAATGAATGATGAAAATCGAATTACAAAATAAACTGCCAATTTTATCACTAATAGCATCAGTTTAATCAATATTTGGAGTTGAATGAAACAAGAAAGAGCCGCAAAAGCGGCCCCTTCCAAAATAAACCTGTAAGAAAACCTTACAGTACTTCCACCAACTGCAGCGCATTAAAGGCACCGTTGTTTAACGGGTATTGTATTCCATTAATCTCCTGAAAAAAGGCGATTTTAAGGAAAAACAATTCGTTACCGGCACCCGCCGGCACAGCAGCAGGAGTAAGGGTCACCGTCGCCGCAGGACTGTTCACGGCCAGATTGCTAATCGGGCTAAGCTCCAAATCCTTGACTTCGGTTGCAAAGTCCAGGTTCAAAAACCCGGAACGCAAACTTAAGTGCGTGGTACCTTGCGGTACGGCAACATGTTGCATCGGTGAGAAATCGGTGAGTACGATTTCCCCGGTAGCAGTATCAAGGCTGTAATCTGTCAGCAAAACACTGTCAAGCGGTGCTCCACCATTAAAATCAAAACCTTTGAGTACCTGCTTTCCGCCGGCAGTTGCCAGTCCGGTTGCAACATTCCGTTCTCCTCTCACAGAGGTGAGATCGTGGTTTTTCACACGGGCCATCTCCTGAGTGAGTCGGGAGGTCATTCGGCCATCACGGGCATCTTCAATCAGCCCGCTAACCGAGCGTCTCAAAAGCTTACCCATTTGGGCACTGTGGCCAAATTCTGCACCATTTTCCCGGGTGCGTGCAAACGCAGGATCATTCTTAATCCTGTTTTTGCTCACACCACCCTTGGTGCGCACTAAATACCCCTCTTTGCCCTTGTAAAAGGTAAGATCATCCAGGGTTCCGATAACCTTGATTATACTTTTGTTTTTTGCCATTGTTTTATGATTTTAAGTCATTGCTCTATATGGCATAAAGCAACAACGGGTTCAACAAATTGTGTTGTAAGCCAAAAACACCGCCTTGGAAAGCGCGCGCAAAAGCATGTCGACCTGCTTTCAAAATTTTAATCCGCAACGGTGTCTCAGAACTTACACGACAAACATACAACCAGTATTTTGAGCACGTTTACAAAAATCACGTTATCAAGTATTTAAGTCTAAAAAAGTGTTTTTTGACCAATACAAACACCTTCCCACATTGATGACGAAAACCAACGTTTTTGACGTTTTTAATAAGCAAACCCCCAAAACCCAAAACCCCAAAACCCCAATAAAATCAACCCCTTAAAAGCCGTTGCTAAGGAGATACTTAATAGATAGTGTATAGATAGTGTATGGATAGTGTATGAGGAGTGTATGAAATATCTCTCAACAGAAATAATAGATCAAGTCGTTTCCGCCTCCCTTTAGGGAAGGGGCAAAGCGGACGAATCTCCTTCGCCACCCGCCTCTGGCAGGCCGGGACAAAGCGGACGAACTGCGTTCAACCCTCCCTCTCCCTAACCCTAAAGGGCAGGAGGGTTGAAAAAGAAAAAGAATTATAATTTTTTTATAGCAGAATCTCTTTCCGCCACTCAGGTCACTGAGCGAAGTCGAAGTGTAGGGAAGGGGCAAAGCGGACGAATCTCCTTCCGCCTCCCTTTAGGGAAGGGGCAAAGCGGACGAATCTCCTTCGCCACCCGCCTCTGGCAGGCCGGGACAAAGCGGACGAACTGCGTTCAAC
>NZ_JCBCCK010000201.1:0-14796 GCF_059864935.1 Planktosalinus sp. | reverse complement strand
AAAAATTACACTTACAAGAGGTGTTTTATCAGTAGCAATGTTAAGTCTGGTAATTTATATGGCGATGGGCTTCAAAGTAAGCGACCAATCAAACGGATTTATAACCCCCAATCTTTTAAGCGGTTTGGCACCACCTGCCGGACACAGTTATATTTTCCCCGGGAAATGCCCGTTAAATTTAAATTGTATTAAAGATTTTGAGGAGGGAGTTGCTTATGCAAAATTGGTGAACAAGCCAATATTGTTAGACTTCACCGGTCATGGTTGTGTCAACTGCAGGAGAATGGAAGACCAGGTGTGGAGTGACCCTGAAATTTACAATATTATAAACAACGACTATGTTTTGATTTCACTGTATGTGGATGAACGCACACCGCTTGATGTAGCTTACACTTCAGCTTTAAGCGAAAGGCAAATGAGAAATATTGGAAACAAATGGGCTGATTTTCAGGCGATTCATTTTAACAGAAACTCACAACCCTATTATGTGCTTGTAACTCCTGACGGAAAAGTACTCAATCAACCCGTGGGTTATTTGCCTGAAAAAAGGGCATTCGGTGAATTTTTAAAATGTGGAAAAGAGCGTTTTTTACAACAATAAAAAAAGCGTAACAGAAAACTCTGTTACGCTTTGCTAAGCTTAGTAAAATAGTTTTGTAGATATCTATGCCATAAAAAAACTAAATTATCATCCCCATAATAATTCAATTAAAAACAGGCATAGCCTTTTTTACTAATTCACAAGTCAAATGTATTAAATTTTAATTCGCTTTTCAATACGTATTTATACGTATGTTTTGTAAAATATATTATAACTAAAGAATAAAGCTTGATTAATTTCTTTAAAAACTTCCACAACAATTTAATTTTATTAATTTAGCAAAAAAATTGTTATTCACTTAATCTACAAATAATGAATTTATTAAAGCATTCCCTTCTGTTGTTGTTCATGGTTGTTTTTGCGTTTCAAACAAATGCACAAACCCCGCAACAACGCGAACAAATCAAATCAAATTACGACTTAGATAAACTGGCTGAACATCAAGCTAAAGTTCAGGAAGATTTTGAACAAAAACGAACAGAAGCATTAAAAATGGCAGCCATCAATGGCTGGCCGGAATCTTATGAATTTGAGAATGGGGGCGTTGGTTTTCTAATCGATGTTTTAGACGGTCAACCTATTTATCTTGAAACCCTGAACAGAACTGCAGGAATAACAATTAGGGCAAACAGAGTTCACACCGGTGGTTCTGCCGGTCTTGACCTTAATGGCGAAAACATGTTAGTAGGTATATGGGATGGAAATAAAGTGCGTGAAACGCACCAACTTCTTGAAAATCGGGCAACGCAAATAGATGGTGCTACTACATTAGGTTCACACCACACTCATGTTGCCGGAACAGTTATCGGTTCAGCAGCATTTCAAAATGGAGATGCTAAAGGAATGGCTCCGGCAGCAGAAACCCTAAATCACGCTTTCAATGTAGGTAATGATACGGCAGAAGTTCTCAGCGCAATCAACACTTACGGCATGTTGGTTTCAAACCACTCTTATGGTGTGCCTGCTTATAACTCATCTACAGGAACTCCACTTCCGGCTTGGATGTTGGGAAAATATACATCTACATCAGGTACCTGGGATCAAATCCATTTTAATTATCCATATTATTTATCTGTTTGGGCAGCTGGTAATGATAGAAATGAACCACATGCCAATCAAGGTGATGGAGGCTTTGATTTATTAACCAACCAGAGTGTTTCAAAAAACACTTTGGTTGTTGCAGCTACTTGGCAAGTATTAAACTATGTTAATTCCAATAGTGTAAGTATGTCACCTTTCAGTAGCTGGGGACCTACAGATGACGGAAGAATCAAGCCGGATATTGCAGCAAAGGGCGTAAATACGTTCTCATCAACCAGTACTTCAAATGCCAGTTATGCTAACTTTTCAGGTACATCAATGGCAGCCCCCAGTGTAGCAGGAGGAGCAATTTTGCTACAGCAGCATTACAACGATTTAAATCAGGAATTTATGTTGGCTTCCACATTAAGAGGGCTGATTCTTCATACAGCAGACGAGGCTGGTCCCTCTCCCGGTCCGGATTATCGTTTTGGCTGGGGACTTATGAATACTGAAAGGGCTGCTCAGGTAATTTCTGATAACGGAATTACTTCTCATATAATGGAACTTACACTTGAACAAGGGCAAAGATATGAAATTACAGGAACGGCTATTCCAGGAGAAAGACTTGTAGCTTCCATCACTTGGACAGACAAGCAAGGAACTCCTGTTCCCGGTCAGGTAGAAGATGATGACACCCCAATGCTAATCAACGATTTGGATTTGAGAATCATTGATGATAATAATACTGTACATATGCCCTGGATACTGGATCATTTAACTTTTAATACTCCTGCCTCCAAAGGCGACAATTACAGGGATAATGTTGAAAAAGTGGAAATTGACAATCCAATTGGAGACCACACCATCAGGGTTACGCATAAAGGAACATTAAATGGAGGGGAACAAGTCGTTTCTGTTATCATTTCAGGCCTTGAAAATATTGATGTTACTTTAGGATCTCCTTCAAATAACATCGTTGAGGCAGCAATTTTCCCAAATCCGGCTAACAACGAATTGAACGTTCAGGCGATGACCACCATTTCAAATGTTGAAATCATGAATGTCCTTGGGCAGTCAATGGGAATCCAACAGGTAAATTCAAACAATGCCAAACTGGACATAAGTGGGTTAAAGCAAGGAACATACTTTATTAGAGTAACCATAGACAACGCATCTAAAGTTTATAAATTCATAAAAAGATAAACTCAACTTTTTTTATTAAATTTAAACCTCCCCATTGAAAAATGAGGAGGTTTTTTGTTTAAACCTCTTCGTTATAATGTTTCATTAAGAAAAACAACGATTATGCTTGCAAAAGTTTTTGGAAGTGCTTTTCTAGGTGTTGACGCAACATCCATCACAATTGAGGTCAATGTAGCTGGTAAAGGAGTAGGGTACCACTTGGTTGGTTTACCCGACAATGCTATTCGCGAAAGCAATCACAGGATTGCTGCAGCCCTTCAAAACAATGGCTATAAAATTCCGGGTTTTAAAATCATACTCAATATGGCTCCGGCTGATTTAAGAAAAGAAGGCTCAGCTTATGATTTACCCCTTGCACTTGGAATATTAATCGCCACCGAACAAATAAAACCCCAACACAATCCAGAAGATTACATTATTATGGGGGAGCTGTCACTTGACGGAAACTTACAACCTATCAGAGCTGCTTTACCCATTGCATTTAATGCTAAAAAGGAAGGTTTTAAAGGCTTTATACTGCCCAATCAAAATGCCAAGGAAGCCGCCATTGTTGAAGGGCTTGATGTTTATGGTGTTGATTCAATTTCTGAGGTTATCGATTTTTTTGATAAAGGCATCCCCCTCAATAAAACAGTAGTCGATATTAAAGCCGAATTTTATGAACATTTAAACCACCCTGAGTTTGACTTTTCTGACGTAAAAGGGCAGGAATCGATTAAGCGAAGTATGGAAATTGCAGCAGCAGGTGGCCATAACATCATTCTCATCGGCCCACCAGGTTCAGGGAAAACCATGCTGGCTAAAAGGCTGCCGTCTATTTTGCCTCCTATGACACTTGATGAAGCGCTTGAAACCACTAAAATTCACAGTGTTGCCGGGCGCACAAAAGAACAAACCGGAATTATGTCACAACGTCCATTTAGAAGTCCGCACCACACCATTAGTGATGTGGCCCTTGTGGGAGGAGGTGCCTACCCGCAACCCGGTGAGATTTCACTGTCGCACAATGGAGTCCTTTTTCTCGACGAATTGCCCGAGTTTAAACGTAGCGTACTCGAAGTGATGCGCCAGCCTTTGGAAGACAGGGAAGTCACCATTTCAAGGGCAAAATTTACAGTAACTTATCCCAGTAGTTTTATGCTGGTGGCAAGTATGAATCCTAGCCCGGGTGGTTATTTTAACGACCCCGATGCACCGGTGGTTTCATCACCTGCCGAAATGCAACGCTACCTGAGTAAAATTTCCGGTCCTTTGTTGGACAGAATTGACATTCATATTGAAGTCAACCCTGTTCCTTTTGAAAAATTAAGTGAAGAACGAAAAGGTGAAAGTAGTGTAGTAATCAGAAAACGGGTCACCAATGCCCGGGAAATTCAAACACAACGGTTTAAAGACCTTGAAAACATTCATTACAACGCCCAAATGGGAGTGAAACAAATCAGGGAGTTTTGCAAGCTTGATGAAGCTTCACTAGCTATTCTCAAAACAGCTATGGAACGCCTCAACCTCTCCGCTCGGGCTTATGACAGGATATTAAAAGTTTCACGCACCATAGCCGATCTTGAAGGTAGTGAATTGATCACCGGAACCCATATTTCTGAAGCCATTCAATACCGTAGTCTTGACCGTGAAGGCTGGTATGGGTAAGCGTTAAATTGGTATTAAATAATTTTAACACTCAGTTTTTAGTTTATATTTAT
Organism: Planktosalinus sp.; assembly: GCF_059864935.1. NCBI lineage: Bacteria > Pseudomonadati > Bacteroidota > Flavobacteriia > Flavobacteriales > Flavobacteriaceae > Planktosalinus > Planktosalinus sp. The sequence goes on along the minus strand of NZ_JCBCCK010000201.1, from coordinate 10,269 downwards.
AAAAAAACCATATCCCATCAAATGGAAATGCTTGATCAAGCCCCAAAAATAGAATTACGAAACCTTGTGGTTTCAGATTACATCGAATTAAAAAAATCGATGATTGATTCTTACCACCAAATGCCCGAAGAATACTGGACTGAAAAAGAAATTAAAAGTCTGCTTAAAAAATTCCCAGAAGGTCAGTTGTGCATAGAAATTGATGGAAGAATAGCCGGCTGTGCACTGAGCATAATTGTTGACTCCTCAAAATATGATGATGACCATTCATACGCTCAAATAACCGGAAATTTCACATTTAATACACATACAAACGATGGTGATGTATTGTATGGCATTGATGTTTTTATTCATCCTGAATTTAGAGGTTTAAGGTTGGGAAGAAGACTATACGAATCCCGAAAGGAACTTTGTGAACAGTTGAATTTGCGTTCCATTATTTTTGGTGGAAGAATTCCGAATTACAATTTATATGCAGATGAACTCACTCCAAAGCAATACATTGAAAAAGTAAAAAGAAAAGAAGTTGACGACCCGGTGTTGCTTTTTCAGCTTGCCAATGAATTTCACGTAAGAAAAGTGCTCAAAGGCTATCTCGACGGTGATAAAGAATCTATGGACTATGCTGTATTGATGGAGTGGAACAACATTTACTACACCAAATCTGACAAAGTTTTAACCCACGATAAAAGAGTGGTGAGGCTTGGTTTAGTGCAATGGCAAATGCGTCTGTTCAAAAACTTTGACGCCGTTGTCAATCAAATTGAATTTTTTGTGGATGCCATTTCAGATTACCAAAGCGATTTTGTTTTGTTTCCCGAATTTTTCAACGCACCGTTAATGGCCGATTTTAATCACCTCAAAGAATCTGAAGCCATTAGAAAACTTTCTGAATACACTGAGCCATTATTAGAAAAATTTAGAGAGTTTGCCATTTCATACAACATCAATATCATTACCGGAAGTATGCCATACAGTGATGGTGAGCATTTGTACAACATTGGTTACGTATGCCGGAGAGATGGCAGCTATGAGCAATATGAAAAACTGCACATCACTCCAGCAGAAGAATCGGCCTGGGGAATCAAAGGGGGTAACAAAATAAAAACCATTGATACCGACTGTGGGAAAATTGGTGTACTGATCTGTTATGATGTTGAGTTTCCCGAAATATCAAGACTTCTGGCAGATGAAGGAATGCAAATGCTCTTTGTTCCTTTTATGACAGATACACAAAACGGTTATGAACGTGTGAGAAACTGCGCCAAAGCCCGAGCCATTGAAAATGAGTGCTATGTCGCCATTGCCGGAAATGTCGGAAACCTTCCTCGTGTGAATAATATGGACATTCAGTATGCTCAAAGTGCTGTTTTTACTCCATCAGACTTTGCTTTTCCGGTGAATGGAATTAAAGCTGAAGCAACACCAAATACCGAAAGCACATTAATTGCCGATGTTGATTTGGACTTGCTCAAAGAACTTCACAACTTTGGAAGCGTAAGAATTTTAAAGGACAGAAGAAAAGACTTGTACTCTTTGGTGAAGAAAAAAGCGGCAAAATAATTTACATCAATTTTTTCAACCACTTGATTTTATCTTTATAAGGAGCATACCTCAAAGGCAGGTCAAGCCAGGTTGCCCTTTTGGTGATGGACTTTTTATGTGAAAAGGTGTCAAATGAAAATTTACCGTGGTAAGCACCCATTCCGCTGTTCCCCACGCCGCCAAAGGGCAGTTTGTTGTTTACAAAATGCACCAAAGTATCATTGATGGTTCCCCCTCCAAAAGAATATTTTTGGATTATTTTTTTTGAGAAGGCATTGTTTTCGCTAAAAATATAAATAGCTAAAGGGTTGGGAAACCGCTTTAAAACAACCTCAATATCACTTTCGGTTTGATAGACCAAAATAGGCAATACAGGTCCAAATATTTCATCCTGCATAATCTCACTACTCAACGACGGATTCAAGACCACCGTTGGTGAAATGTAGAGTTCATCCACATCACTTTCACCCCCAAAAATCACTTTCTCACTGTCAATCAAAGTGAGAAGTCTTTCAAAACGCTCACGGTTTATAATCCTTGCAAAATCTTTTGAGACCTTTGGTACTGCCCCATAAAACTTTTGGATTTCCAATTTTAAAGCCTGAATAAAAGCGTCTTTAATTTTTTCGTGTACCAAAACATAATCCGGAGCAATACATGTCTGCCCGGCATTAATAAATTTTCCAAAGGCAATGCGTCTGGCTGCCAGTTTTACTTTAGCGGTTTCATCGACTATGGTTGGGTTTTTTCCACCCAATTCAAGGGTAGAAGGGGTAAGGTGTTCAGCAATGGCCCTGGCAACAATTCTCCCCACTTGAACACTTCCCGTAAAAAACACATAATCCCATTTATGATAAAGCAATTCTTTGGCAACTTCTTTATCTCCGGTGATGATTTCAACATACTCTGACTTAAATACCTTCTTAATGATTTCTTCTAAAACAACATTAGTATTTGGAGTGTGTTCACTGGGTTTTAAAACCACAGTATTTCCTGCTGCTATAGCCCCGATAAGTGGTGACACAACCAACTGGAACGGATAATTCCAAGGTGAAATAATCAAAACAGAACCATAAGGTTGTGAATAAATATAGTCCCTCGAGGGAAAATTCAATAACGATGCCGGTACCCTTTCCGGTTTTGACCACTTTTTTAGGTTCTTGATGGCCGTTTTCAGTTCTTTGATTACAAGTGCTGTTTCGGTAGCGATACTTTCAAATCTGGGCTTTTTAAAATCAGCATAAAGAGCATCGCATATTTTATCTTCTTTCTTCTCTATTGCCTGAAGTAGTTTTTTCAACACCTGTTTTCTATAAACAAGTTCCTTTGTTTTTCCTGACTGGAAAAATTGTTGTTGTGATTTGAGTAATTCAGGAATTTGTTTCAAAAAAATCAGTTTTTTAGTTTTCTTTCTTTTGCTTAGCTTTAGCTAAAATAAGCAAATAAATAATCAAGTCCATGACAAATAAAATCACAGCCACATTTTTACTCTTTCTTGCTTTCGCTTGCGCGAAAAATGACAAAACACCGGATGAAAAAGATACAGTTGCAACTGAAGTAGCAGCCCCACAATTTGGCCTGAAAGAAGCATCAAACCTGCTCGAACTGCCTTTAAAATGCTACAATCAGGAATTTCCCTATAAGCACGGAACCGTTCTTGAAACCCGTGAGGATGTTAAAGCTCCCATTGAAAACTTTCCAGTCTTTTACGGTTGTTTTGACTGGCACAGCGCCGTTCATGGGTATTGGTCGATGATTACTTTGGTCAAAAATTTTCCGGAACTTGAAGAAGCAGCTCGCGTAAAAGAGATTTTAAAATCCACACTCACCAAAGAGAATATGGAAATTGAAACTGCTTTTTTCAGCCGTAGCGTCAATGCTTCTTTTGAACGCACTTATGGCTGGAACTGGTTTTTAAAACTCGCTGAAGAGCTCCACACCTGGAACGACCCCCTTGCAAGAGAACTGGAAGAAAACATCCAACCCTTAGCCGATTTATTCGTAGAGCGTTACAAAGAGTTTTTGCCAAAATTGATCTATCCCATCAGAGTAGGGGAACATACAAACACAGCTTTCGGACTCACCTTTGCTTATGATTATGCCGTTGCAACCGGCGAAAATGAATTGCGGGACCTGATTAAAAACCGGGCAATTGATTACTATTTGAATGATGAAAACTGCCCCATAGACTGGGAACCCAGTGGGTTTGATTTTCTTTCACCCTGCTTTGAAGAAATCAACATTATGAGAAGGGTATTGGATAAAAATGAGTTTTTAAACTGGCTTGACCAATTTATGCCACAACTCAAGGACAAAAATTACAGGCTGGAAGTTGGTAAAGTCAGTGACCGTGAAGACGGAAAGTTGGTGCATCTTGATGGGCTGAACTTCAGCAGGGCCTGGAGTTTGTATGCACTTGCCAATCAGTTTGAAGAGTATGCCCATTTAAAAAATGTGGCCAATGAGCATATGAACTTTTCGTTGCCCAATCTGGTAGATGACAGCTATGAAGGTGGGCACTGGCTGGGAAGTTTTGCCATTTATGCGCTCTTACAACACAATGATGAAGTTTCTCAATAAAATTGGCCCCGGGCCTCTGATTGCAGCCGCTTTTATCGGGCCGGGAACGGTAACCGTTTGTACACTGGCAGGGGTGGAGTTTGGCTTCACATTACTCTGGGCGATGGGGCTTTCCATTATTGCTACGCTCGTCTTACAGGAAATGACGGTCAGGTTGGGGCTTGTTCACGGCAAGGGGCTGGCCGAAACCGTAAAAAATCAAATCAAAATTCCGGCACTCAAAATTATTGGAATTGTTTTAATCCTAAGTGCCATTGTTATCGGAAACGGCGCTTATGAAGCCGGCAACATCAGTGGTGGTGTGCTTGGGCTGGAAACATTTTTTGACAAAACCACCTTTTCTTTCCTAAATCTGGAAGTAAATTATTTAAGTATCCTTATCGGAATCATCGCTTTCCTATTGCTTTACAGCGGAAAGTATAAACTTATCGAACGCGCTTTAATCAGTCTGGTGATTTTGATGAGTTTGTCATTCCTCATAACAGCCATACTCACAAGACCGGATGTCGCTCAACTACTGAAAAGTATTTTTATACCCAAAATTCCCGAAGAGGGGCTGTTGACTATCATTGCGCTGGTGGGAACCACCGTTGTGCCTTACAACCTCTTTTTGCACGCTGCCCTTGTCAGGGAAAAATGGAACTCAGTCAGTCAATTGAGAACTGCTCAAATCGATAGTTATGTGGCAATTATCTTGGGCGGGATTGTTTCTATGGGAATCATCGTTTGCGGAGCCGCCATTCAGGGGGCAAGTGTCAACAACGCAGCCGACCTCGCTTTGGGATTGCAACCGCTTTATGGCGAATTTGCCACTTATTTTCTTAGTATCGGACTGTTTGCTGCCGGAATCAGTTCGGCCATAACAGCACCTTTGGCAGCGGCTTATGTTTCCAAGGAATGTTTCAACTGGCAAGGCGGATTGAAATCCACAAAATTCAGAATGGTGTGGATGGCTATTCTCATTTTGGGTATTTTTATATCCTCTTTGGGGTTCAAGCCCATAGAAATCATCAAATTTGCACAAGTGGCCAATGGGATTTTACTGCCCGTGGTTGCCGGGTTTTTACTTTGGGTGATGAATAAAAAAGAATTGCTGGGCAACTATAAAAATTCAACAGTTCAAAACATTTTGGGAATTTTAATCGTGTTGACCACCTTGATTTTAAGCATCAGAAGCCTGGACCGGGTTTTTCAATGGAATATTTTTTAATATGAGCTATTCAATCAATATCAATGCCGACCTGGGAGAAGGTTTTCCTTTTGACGTCAAAATCATGCCTTTGATTTCTTCCTGCAGTATTGCCTGTGGCGGGCATTTTGGCGATGATGATTCGATGCGGAAAGCGATTCGTCTTGCTAATAGATATAATGTAAAAGTGGGCGCTCACCCGTCTTTCCCCGATACCGAAAACTTCGGAAGAAAAGCAATTGAAATAACTGAAATCGAATTGCAGCAAAGTCTGGTTCAACAGATAAAACATTTTTTCAGGATCTGTGGCGAGGAGCAAACAGAGGTCAATCACATCAAACTGCACGGGGCTTTGTACAATCTTGCAGCCATTGATGAAAAAACAGCCGGTTTGGTCATAGAATCCATACTCAAAGTGACTTCAAAAACAAAGGTTTACCTTCCGTGGAACTCTGTGTTTTACGCTAAAGCGAAAGGAATCCTACCGTTAAAATGCGAGGCTTTTATTGACCGAAGTTATGCTGAAAGTGGGTTATTAGTCTCCCGAAATTTACCTGGGGCCATACTGGATACTCCCGAAAAATGCCTCAACCAACTAATTGAAATAGTTGCCGAAAACAAGGTGACAACGATTAACGGAAATCAAATTCCATTGCAAGCCGAAACTTATTGCATCCACGGCGATCACGCAAATTCAGTTAAGATTTTAAACTTTCTACATCAGAATTTGGAAAAATATCAAATTGAACTTCAATGAATGTTTTCCCAAAAATAAAACCCTTTGGTCAACACGCCGTTTTGCTGGAATGGAATCAAGAAATTTCGCAAACCACACACCTTGAGGTGATGAATTTTCAAAAGTATATCGATAAAACATTTAAGGCCCAAATTGTTGAAACCGTACCTGCTTATTGCTCGTTGGCTGTTTACCTAAAAAAGGAAGCCAATAGGGATGCCTTTATTACCGCCATTAATTCAGGTATTACAAAGACGGAAAACGTTCAGAAAGAAAAGAGAACCATTCACATCCCGGTGTGTTATGAATTGAAGTTTGGTGTGGACTTACCCGTAATGTCACAACAACTCAAAATGCCTGTTGACGAAATCATCAAGCGCCACACTGCTAATACCTATCCGGTATATTTTCTGGGTTTTTTACCCGGATTCCCCTATCTCGGCGGACTTGACCCTGCACTTGCCGTTAAAAGAAAGCAAACCCCAAAAGCCTTGGTTAGTGTAGGTTCCGTGGGAATAGCAGGCAACCAAACCGGGATTTACACCATGGATTCGCCCGGAGGTTGGAATATCATTGGTAGAAGTCCGTTGATTTTTTTTGATGTGGCTAATAGCAAACCCAACCTGATTCAGGCCGGGGATTCAATCCGGTTTTTTTCCATTTCTAAAACTGAATTTGAGGAAATTGAAGCTTTGGATAAACAAGGAAACTATATACTCAAAACCGAAACAACCAATGTTTAAAGTACTTTCCACCGGATTTCAAACAACTTTTCAGGACTGGGGAAGATTTGGCTACAGAAATCTGGGCGTTCCGCTCAGTGGGGTTATGGATCAAAATCTGGCTGTGTTTGCAAATCAACTGGTGGGCAATCCACCGGGAGAAACAGTTATTGAGTTTACGCTTATTGGTCCGTCACTTGAAATTCTCAATGACGTTGAACTGGCTGTAGCCGGAAACGGATTTCCGCTTTTACTTAATGGAAAACCTGCTCCACTAAACCAAAAACTACAACTTCAGGCCGGAGACCTATTGAAAATAGGGGCAACACCCATTTCAGTGCGGGGCTACCTTGCAGTCAGCGACGGATTCAAAATTCCAAAAGTGCTGGGCAGTTCAAGTTTTTACCCAATGATTTCCCCGCAACTCAAAATTGAAAAAGGAAGCACAATTGAAATTAAAACAAACCCGAAAGGCAAAATTGGAAGCCCCGTCACTCCATTTGATTTTAAAAGTTATGAAATAACCGAAATAGAAGTTTTAAAAGGTCCTGAGTTTAATTTGCTTTCTATGGAAACGCAGAAAAAGCTTTTAAAAAGCGCATTCAAAATAAACCCACAAAGCAACCGTATGGCTTGTTTGTTAGACAGTCAAACCAATTTTTCAGTAGAAGAAATCATTACTTCACCTGTTCAGCCGGGAACTGTGCAGCTCACCCCTTCAGGAAAAATTATAGTTCTGATGCGTGATGCGCAAACCACCGGAGGCTATGCACGCATCTTTCAGCTTACTGAAATGGCTGCCAATATTTTGGTTCAAAAGCCGGCGGGAACCTCAATTTCGTTTTTACTGAAGTAAAAAATTTAACACAAACAACCATTGTTAATCTTTCCAATTGAGTTGTGCTTTGCAGAGAAGTTTTCTAATTTTAAAGACTATGCAAACACTCTCTTTCGGAAATCTTAAAAAGGCAAGGAGCCTTCACAGGCCGGGGGTTTCCGGGCAAACCGGGTTCCCCAGTGCGGCCACACATTATGCTGAACCCACCATCGATTTGCACAATGAGTTGGTTTTAAATCAGGATGCCACTTTTTTCATCAGAGTTGACGGAAACGGCTTTGAAGAATTTTCAATTGCTCATGACGATGTGCTGGTGGTTGACCGGTCGTTGTACCCCCGCAAAAATGATTTTATATTGGTCGTTATTGAGGGAGAATTTACAGTTTTACAACTCGGGGAAGACCACGTGGAGTCTTTTCAGTTGTGGGGTGTAATCACCTATATTATTCACAAAACCCGATGATAGCACTGGTTGACTGCAACAGTTTTTATGCTTCTTGCGAACAGGTGTTTCGGCCTGACTTGTGGGGAAAGCCCGTTGTGGTTCTGAGCAATAACGACGGCTGTATAATTGCAGCCAACAGGGAAGCCAAAACCCTTACGCAAATTCCCATGTTTGAGCCTGTATTTAAAATCAAAAAAGAACTTAAAAAACACGGGGTTACTTCCTTTTCGTCAAATTATACGCTCTACGGTGAAATGTCACAACGCGTTATGCGTATTTTAAAGCGTTTTTCGCCCTTGGTAGAAGTGTATAGCATCGATGAGTCTTTTGTTGATTTTTCCAATATGAAGAACATTGAGCACTTGACTTACGGACATTTTGTGAAAGACACGATTTTTAAGGAAACCGGACTTCCTGTGGGCGTGGGAATCGCACCCACAAAAGTGCTCGCAAAAGTGGCCAATCGCATTGCCAAAAAATTCCACAAGGAACTGCAAAATGTCTATGTCATCGACTCTGAAGAAAAGCGAATCAAAGCTTTGAAATGGACTAAAATAGGGGATGTATGGGGCATTGGCAGAAAACACGCCAGACGCCTTGAAGCCATTGACGTTTATACGGCGCTGGATTTTACAGAACTTTCACCCGCTTGGGTGCGAAAGCATATGACTGTTGTGGGATTGCGAATCTGGAACGAACTTCGCGGAAAACCCTGTCTTAGCATTCAAGAAATCCCGTCGGATAAAAAAGCCATTGGCACTGCAAAATCATTTGGAAAACCCATTGAGGACTACACATTGATAGAAGAGGCTTGTGCCTATTATATTTCTGAAGTTGCCGAAGTGTTGCGCCATCAAAAATCCTGTGCCAACTTTGTTCAGGTGTTTTTGCAAACCAACAGATTTAATGACAAGGATTTGCAATATTCAAACGGTTGTGTGGTGACCCTTCCGGTTGCAACCGATGATACTTTTGAACTTATAGGTGCTGCAAACAAGGGATTAAAAACCGTTTTTAAATCCGGTTATCGGTATAAAAAAGTGGGGGTGAACCTCTTGGGAATCATTCCTAAAGAATATGTACAGGGAAATTTATTTCACCAGCCAAAGAAGAATACCGAACAGTTGTTAAAGACTTTTGATAATTTGAATTTCCGATATGGAAAATCTACCTTGTTTTCGGCCCAATGCGGAACGAGGAAAAAGGAATGGGAACTGCGCTATCAGGAACGCAGCAACCGCTACACCACACGCTGGAATGAGTTATTGACTGTGAAAAGCCCTACAGACAGGCATTCCAAATAACTTCATCGGGCGGTGGTGCCACAAATGTTATTTCTTCTTTTTTTACAGGGTGTATCAGTACCAGTTTTCTGGCGTGAAGGTGAATACTGCCGTCAGGATTGCTGCGGTCAAAGCCGTATTTTAAGTCTCCTTTTATCGGGCAACCAATGCTGGCCAATTGACTTCTTATCTGGTGGTGGCGACCGGTATGTAGGTCGATTTCGAGTAAGTAGTAGTTGTTGAGTTTTTTCAAGACTTGATATTCTAGAATGGCTTTTTTGCTTTCCGGAACTTCTTTTTCATAAGCATAGGATTTGTTTTGCTTGGGGTTTCTTTTCAGGAAATGGGTGAGAATCTTCCGTTCTTGGGGTGGAGGGTTCTTCACCACGGCCCAATAGGTTTTTTGGGTTTCGCGTTCTTTAAACATTTTGTTGAGACGCTCCAGTGCTTTGGAGGTTTTTGCAAAAACAACAATACCGGTTGTAGGTCGGTCCAGACGGTGCACAACTCCGAGGTAAACAGCTCCGGGTTTGTTGTATTTTTCAGCGATGTATTGCTTGACGACTTCTCCCAGCGGCATATCACCGGTTTTATCACCCTGCACCAAATCACCTGCGCGTTTGTTGACCACAATCAAATGGTTGTCTTCAAAAAGAATTTGGAGGTTGTTTTTATTGGAAAGTGTTTTCAAGTTTTATTGGATTTCAGAAAAATCAGTGTTTATCTGTCTTATCAGCGTCATCAGCGTGCTATTTCAAAAGGTAGTGGACTAGATAGAACACGGATGACACGGATTCAGCGGATTTTCACTAATGCTTTTTAATACTGCTCCTCTTCATTGGGAAAATCACCGGATTTTACATCGGTACTGTATTGTTGAAAGGCTTTGGTCATTTCGGTAAATAAATCGAGGTAGCGTCTCAGGAAGCGG
>NZ_JCBCCK010000200.1:0-2459 GCF_059864935.1 Planktosalinus sp. | reverse complement strand
GTTAAAGATGCACATATTATGAACCGATTGACAGTTAAAATTAATAATGAAGCTCAGGAAATAAAAGTTAAGAAATTTCTTGACGATTTGGGATTGGAATATCACAGTGAGTATGCAAACTGGTGGGAGGACCTTGACCTCGTAAAAGAGTTGGACTTGCGTTCCAAAAATTTAAAATCCGGAAAAGACCCAGGTGTTTCACTTAAGTCTATTAAACAAATGCTAAGTGAATAATAATGGCTAATAAGGTTACCTTTTCTTCTTTAGCTGAGAGTGAAATTGTTGAGTCATACAATTATTATGAGCAAAAACAGCCCCTGCTTGGGGATAAATTTATTGGTTGTATTGAAATTGCCGCTGATACCATATCTGAAAACCCAGAAGCTTTCCCCAAAAAGCTTGAAAATTATAGAGAGTTTGTAGTGCCAGTTTTTCCTTTTTTATTGATTTATGAATTTATCCCTGAAAAAAAATTGATTTACATCTTATCTGTTTTTCACACAAGCAGAAATCCAGATTATAAGATTTCTAAAAAACATTAATATTTATGCTCAACAAAATCAATCTCGAACACATTCTTTTTCTGGACATAGAAACCGTCCCTGTTCACGAGCACTTTGGTGAGGTGGACGACACGACCAAACTGCTTTGGGAAAAGAAAACCGAATACCAACGCCGCGACGAACACTCGCCGGAGGAGTTCTATGACCGCGCCGGAATCTGGGCAGAATTTGGTAAAGTCATCTGTATTTCAGTAGGCTATTTTGTTTTGAAAGGCGACACCCGAAACTTCAGGGTAACCTCTTTTCACGGTGAAGAAACCAAGATTCTCAAAGACTTTAAAACCCTGCTTGAAACCCATTTTAACAGACCACATCATGTGCTGTGTGCCCACAACGGCAAGGAGTTTGACTTTCCATTTATCGCCCGCAGGATGATTATCCACGGCATCGATTTACCTGCAAAACTGAACCTCTTTGGCAAAAAACCCTGGGAAGTGCCTCATCTTGATACACTGGAGCTATGGAAGTTTGGAGATTACAAACATTTTACTTCGCTGAAGCTACTAACACACATATTAGGTATTCCTTCACCAAAAGAAGATATCGATGGCAGCCAGGTACGTGATGTTTATTATAACGAGAAAGACATCGACCGCATCATCAACTATTGTGAAAAAGATGCTGTAGCAGTGGCGCAGGTCTTTCTTAGATTGAGAAATGAGGACATCCTTGACGATAATGAAATAATCTCTGTTTAAAATGATTGAAAAATCCTTACTCAAAATTGAAAATTTAAGTCTTGCGTTTGTCAACGAAAATCAGGAAAATGAAGTCGTTAAAAATGTTTCGTTTACACTAAACAAAAATGAAATACTCGGTATAGTAGGCGAATCCGGTTCGGGAAAATCTGTGACCACGCTGGCTATCATGGGATTGTTGCCTAAAAAAATTGCTAAAATAAAATCTGGCGAAATACTCTTTAATGGAAAATCGCTTTTAGGCTTGAGCGAAAAGGAATTTCAAAAATTTCGTGGCAATGAAATTTCAATGATTTTTCAGGAACCGATGAGTGCCCTAAATCCTTCTATGCGCTGCGGAATGCAGGTGGCAGAAATATTGATGCATCACAAAAAGCTTTCGCAAAAAGCAGCAAAAAAAGAAACCCTTTTGCTATTTGAAAAAGTAAAACTTCCAAACCCCGAAGAACTTTTCAGAAAGTACCCGCATCAAATCAGTGGCGGGCAAATGCAGCGTGTTATGATTGCCATGGCCATTGCCTGCAAACCCAAAATTCTCATTGCAGACGAACCCACAACCGCATTGGACGTTACGGTTCAAAAAGAAATCATCCAACTTCTTAAAGATCTTCAACAGGAAACAAATATGAGTATAATTTTCATCTCTCATGACCTGGCACTGGTGTCTGAAATTGCCGACCGTGTTTTGGTAATGTATCTGGGAAAAGTGGTGGAGGAAGGACGAATCAGGGATATTTTTCACTATCCAAAAGAAGATTATACAAAAGCATTGCTCAACTCGCGCCCTTCGCTTGATGAACGTGTTGAAAAACTGGCCACTATAAAAGATTTTCTCCAAAACAGTTTTGACAAAAAAGTCGTTACAAAAGAGCAGCGCACTCAAAAACACAAAACCCTTTATAGCCAAAAGCCTTTACTTGAAGTCAGAAATCTTGAAAAGGAATACTACACAAATGCCGGAATTTTTAGAGAAAAAAAGGTGACCAAAGCTGTCAATAATGTGAGTTTTGAACTGTATGAGGGAGAAACTTTAGGTCTCGTTGGCGAATCTGGCTGTGGAAAATCCACCTTAGGAAAAGCCATTCTACAACTTGATAAAGCTACAAAAGGGAGCATTTATTACAGGGGTAAGGAAATTTCCGCTTTAAGCGAAAGCGAATTCAAAAAATTCAGGAAAGAGATACAAATCATTTTTCAG
>NZ_JCBCCK010000194.1:0-11577 GCF_059864935.1 Planktosalinus sp. | reverse complement strand
TCTTCGTGGCTTCCTGAAAATTCATTTACTTCTTCTACTCTTTCACCATCTACAGTTTTCACTACAGTTACTTTAGCAGTTGTTTCATCTCCTTGCACAGAAGTTTCAATAAATACTTGTCTAACCTCATTTGAAGTTTCTCTAGCCTGACCCAATTGGTCTTGGGTAATTAATCTCTGTGTTCCGTCATCACCTGTTACATAAACTTCTTTAACCACATTAGGGTCGTCAGCAGTTTCTATAGCACCGTGACCTCCAAGTACCGGAGCTATTACCAATCCTACCAAGCAAGTTAACTTAATCAAAATATTCATAGAAGGGCCTGAAGTATCCTTAAACGGGTCACCCACTGTATCTCCTGTAACTGCAGCTTTGTGAGCATCAGAACCTTTATAAGTCATCTCGCCGTTGATCATTACTCCGGCTTCAAAAGATTTCTTAGCATTGTCCCAAGCACCACCGGCGTTGTTTTGGAAAATAGCCCACATCACACCACTCACACACACTCCGGCCATATAGCCACCAAGTGGCTCAGCTCCAAAGAAAATACCGATTAAAACTGGAGTAATAATAGTTATCAATCCCGGTAAAATCATTTGTCTTAAAGCAGCATTGGTTGAAATCTCCACACACTTTGCATATTCAGGAGTGGCGGTTCCTTCCATAATTCCGGGAATTTCACGGAATTGTCTGCGCACCTCCTGAACCATTTCCATCGCAGCTTTTCCAACTGATTGCATCGCCAATGCTGAGAAGATTACTGGAATCATACCTCCCACAAACAGCATAGCCAAAACATCGGCTTTATAGATGTTGATACCGTTAATTCCGGTAAAGGTTACATAGGCAGCAAAAAGCGCCAATGCAGTCAATGCTGCAGAAGCAATGGCAAAACCTTTTCCTGTTGCTGCTGTGGTGTTTCCCACAGAGTCTAAAATATCAGTGCGTGTTCTTACTTCTTTTGGTAAATCACTCATTTCAGCGATACCTCCGGCATTGTCAGCGATAGGACCAAAAGCATCAATAGCAAGTTGCATCCCGGTTGTAGCCATCATCGCTGAAGCAGCAAGTGCCACTCCGTAGAAACCTGCCAATTCATAAGAACCATAAATGGCGGCAGCAAATAACAATACCGACCAAAATGTAGATTTCATACCCACGGCAAGACCTGCAATAATGTTAGTTGCTGCTCCTGTCGAACTGTTTTGCACAATGTCCATCACCGGTTTTTTGCCTATACTGGTGTAATATGCGGTTACAAATGAAATCAAAGCTCCCACTGCAAGACCTATACAGGCCGCAAAGAACACATTGATTGAAGGCACTATAACCGGGATAGCCTCGCCAAAGAAACGCATTTGCATTTCAGCAGGAAGCATCCAGTCAATCAGGAAGTAACTTGCGATTAGCGTTAAGATAATTGCTGACCAGTTTCCGATATCCAACGCTTTTTGAACCTGGGGCTCTTTAGCTGAATTGTCTTTTATTCTTACCAGGAAAGTTCCCAATACTGAAGCCAAAACACCCACACCGGCAATGGCCAAAGGAAGTAAAATAGGCCCCATATTATTAAAAGCATCGGTATGCTGAATGGTTTCAGACATATCCCTGATGACATAATTTCCAAGTACCATAGCTGCAAGAACAGTAGCTACATAACTTCCAAAAAGGTCTGCACCCATACCGGCAACATCACCCACATTATCACCAACATTATCTGCGATAGTAGCAGGGTTTCTTGGGTCATCTTCAGGAATACCGGCTTCTACTTTGCCTACTAAATCTGCTCCCACATCGGCTGCTTTGGTATAAATACCTCCACCCACACGGGCAAAAAGCGCAATAGACTCTGCTCCCAATGAGAAACCTGCTAGGGCTTCAAGAACGATGGTCATTTTAGTATAAAAATCATAGTTCTCCAAGCCCATAAACTGACCCATGAAAAACAAGAACAACAAACTCATTCCCAATACTGCAAGTCCGGCAACGCCCAGGCCCATTACGGTACCGCCGCTAAAAGAAACTTTTAACGCTTGTGGCAAGCTGGTTTTAGCAGCTTCTGCAGTACGGGTATTGGCATCGGTTGCCATACGCATTCCAATATTTCCGGCAAGACCGGAAAAGAAAGCACCAATAATAAACGCCGGAACTATCATCCAACTCGTCAATTCAACCAGGGTTGAAACATAATACAACGCTATGGAGGCAATCACAACAAATATGGCAAGCAAACGGTACTCTGCATTTAAAAATGCCAACGCACCTTCCTTTACACTTTTTGAAATAAACTGCATGCGGTCACTACCGGGCGACTGTTTTTTAACCCAGCTCATCTTGTATAGCATAAATAACAACCCAAGGATTGAAAGAGCTATCGGTAAATAAATAACGTTTGATTCCATATATAAAATAATTTGATTTTGGTTAAAGCAGCGCAAAAGTATGAAATTAGGACATAACAAAAAAAAACAGCACTACAATAGTGCTGCTTTTTCACTTTACCTTAAACTTAACTTAAAAATTTATTTAATAAACTTACATTTTATACAAACTGTAATACTCTTTTTTTGCTTCATCCAGCCCTTCAAAGCGGTCTGTACATTTGTCGATAATATCAAGTGCTTCTTCAACATTGCCCCAGCCTTCAACATCCACTTTTTTGTTTTCCAAATCTTTATACACCTGAAAAAAATGTTCGATTTCTTTGATCAAATGCGGATTGATATCTGAAATATCATTGATTTTATCACCATTGGGGTCACTAATTGGTACACAAATTACCTTTTCATCCGGTCCTTTTTCGTCGGCCATATGGAACACACCAATGGGTTTTACCTCAATAATACATCCGGGAAAAGTAGGTTCAGTCACCAGCACCAAAACATCCAACGGGTCGCCGTCAAGAGCAAAAGTTTTCGGGATAAAACCATAGTCTGCGGGATACATCATCGATGAAAACAACATACGGTCATACCTGATTTTTTTTAAATCAAAATCAAACTCATATTTGTTTCTGCTTCCTTTGGCAATTTCGACTAAAACGTCAAATTTTTTCAGTTTTGCTGCGCTCATAAATCATGTCCTTAAAACGGGGTGCAAAATTACAAATAAAAAGAAGTATAAAACAAGAAAATTATCGGAAGTATTTTTGTCTAAAATTGAAACCCAAAAGCCCCGGTAACACCAAATGACCTGGCCCCTTCATTCTCAAAATAATTGCCCCTGAAATTGAAATCGAGTCGGAAAATTTTGAAGATGTTTCCCACCCCAAAACTGTATTCATAATATATATCTTCAGGTGCTTGATAGACAATATTGGAAGCGTTTAAGGCAATGTTCTCTTCGGAAATCTGACCGTATATGGCTCTTATACCCACAATTTCCCTCAGGTTAAGTTTTCTCAGAAAACCAATTCTGGAAAAAATCCTTCCGCCAAAATTGTGTTCCAGATGCACCGAAGCGTAAGTGTCGCTCACAAACTCATAATAATCAAGTTGCGTAAATGTGTTATATATACTGAACAAGGTCTGGTTGCCGGGCACGGGACTCAGCAAGCCCAAAGGCACTTCCCCAAAAATTTTCCCCATTTCAATAGTGGTGTACATCCTGCCAAAGCCACCAATATTCCATGGCTGGGTGTAAAGGGTTTGCAGCTTTTTGTATTCAAAATCGCCTTGTATAAAGTCTTTTAATCCGTAAGTGTATCCAAGGAAAAACTGGGGATATTTACCATAATTGATGATGTTGCGCTCTACTCCAAATCCCGATGTGCGGATTCCGGGTGTATAAGTCAATGAAAGTTCTATTTCAGGTTGGGTGATTTCAGATTGTATGTTGCCTTCAGAATCAAAATAATCCAGACTGAAAGTATCTGTAGCCGATTTTAATGTTCTGTATGACATTGTAGTTCTGAAAATCAGGTTTTTGAAAGGCTCAAGTTCAAATCCAAATGTGGTTAGGTTAATATTGGTTAAACGGTCGTTGGCACCCACCGACACCAGAGATGAAGATGCCAGGTTCCTTCCCAGAACGTCATTTGAAGTGGTCAGGCTGGCACCGGTTTGCTCTATATCCCGCCGGTTTCCGCCAAAAACAATCAATCGCGAATTTCGATCTACCAACCATTTTCCCGAAATGCCATATTTAAACTTGTTATCTTTTAATCCATAAGCCAAAAAACCTTCCAAGCGCCACATATCATTTTGACCAAAATAGGTTCTTCCACCACCGCGAATGAGCAATCCTTCGGCTTCATTGTATCCAAAAATTGAAAACACCGGACCAACATCAAACCCGGGCAACTCATAATATCCTGAAGCCAGAACAGTACCGAGACTGTAAAGCCTTTGAAACCTTCTAACAGTTTGCAGGGTATCAAGCATTACATAAATCTGTCTTTCGTCCTTGTTGAGCTCCTCCATCCGGCGTTCTTCCCAAAACTCATCGGCTCTGTTATATACCTCCCATTGGTATGGGTCCACTTGGGCACGGTAAAAATTTCGGTCCCTTTTTTCGTTAAACACATGATTGTCATATAAAGTTGTGCGCTTGCCATACATACCCCGTGATTCATCTTTTTTTGAAAAGGCAAAATCGGTCATAAAGTGATCGCGTTTAAGCAAAAAAACCGAATCGTTAAGCACGTCAAACTCCTGCTCGATATACACCTCTTTTACCCAGTTAATATTGGCGGTCTTGTTGAGGTGCATATTGATTTCCTTAATGGCCCAGGTAGTATCATTCACCCAAAAATCTCCCCTGAATGTGAGTTCACCTTTTCTACGTGGGTAAAAAACAATGTTGTAACACCATTTGTTGTCGCGGTAAGCGCTGTCTAAAAGGGCATAGTTATACACATCAATCCCGGTTCTGGAAAGCGGACTGGTAAAAGCTTTGTCAAAAAATTTCAGGTAGTTGTCATAAACATCATAGTCTGCATAAAGCTCTTTCACAAACTCAATCAACGCTTGGTTGTTACTGAACCCGGAGTTTTTATTGCCCTCAAGAATTTCTTTTTCGAGATTCATCAAATTGTCGCCATACACTTTATAAATGGCCTCATTGATAAAAATGGGCAAATAGGTTTTTCCTGTAATTCGTGAAGTATCGGCAAAATCAAAAACAAATTCCATCCCCCTGAACATTCTGCTATTTATAAGAGCACTGTCAATGGTATTGATATCAAATTCCAACTTCTCATACTTGTCATACCGGTATTGGTCAAACATCTTTACGCCATTTGACCTTCGGTTTTCCCAGATTTTACGGAGTATATCTATGGCCGGATTGTCTTTTTTGGAAAGTTTTCCGCCGAATAGAACTATTTCGTCAAGCTGTGAGGATGATTCCTCAAGGACAATTCGCAAATCGTAAGTGGTTCTGGCAGTAAGTTCAATTTCTTTGGTTTCATAACCCACAAAAGAAATCACGAGAGTATTATAAGTGGATTTAGACTCCAGATAAAAGCGGCCGTTTTCGTCAGTTATAGTTCCTTCGTGTGCATTTTTAAACAGCACATTGGCAAAGGGCACCGGTTGGTTAAAATCGTCAAACACCCTGCCGCTTACCCGGGTTTGGGCAACTGCATCAAGGACAAAAAACAATGTAAAAATGAAAAGTAGTGTGTACTTCATAAAAAAACTTCGCCAAGAAAAGTGACGAAGTTACAAGAAATATGATAAGTTTAATTATTTATACATAACCTTTTTTACAGCTTTAACAACATCTTCACTATTGGGCAACCATTCCTTTAATAGGTTTGGTGAATAGGGAGCCGGTGTGTCTGCCGTGTTTATTTTAATGATGGGCGCATCCAGATAATCAAAAGCCTGCTCCTGTACCTGATAGGTGATTTCGGTTGAAATATTTCCAAAAGGCCAAGACTCTTCAAGAATAACCAGTCTATTTGTTTTCTTTACAGAATCAATGATGGTCTTGTGGTCCATTGGGCGGATGGTGCGCAAATCTATAATCTCACAACTGATGTTTTCTTTTTCAAGTTCTTCGGCTGCTTTATAGGCTTCTTTGATGATTTTTCCAAAAGAAACAATGGTAACATCTTTACCTTCACGCTTCACTTCGGCAACCCCAATCGGGATTACATATTCGCCTTCAGGCACCTCACCTTTATCACCATACATCTGCTCGCTCTCCATAAAAATCACAGGGTCGTTGTCACGAATGGCTGCTTTTAAAAGTCCTTTGGCATCCTTGGGGTTTGAAGGCACTATTACTTTTAAACCGGGACAGTTGGCATACCAACTCTCAAAAGCCTGTGAGTGTGTTGCCCCTAGCTGACCGGCAGAAGCTGTGGGCCCTCTAAACACGATGGGGATATCAAATTGCCCGCCACTCATCTGACGCATTTTGGCCGCGTTGTTAATTATTTGATCTATGGCTACCAACGAGAAGTTAAAAGTCATGAACTCCACTATCGGGCGGTTGCCGTTCATCGCTGAACCAATAGCAATCCCTGAAAAACCCAACTCGGCAATGGGGGTATCAATCACTCTTTTGGCGCCAAATTCATCCAGCATACCCTTTGAGGCCTTGTAAGCACCGTTATATTCGGCAACTTCTTCACCCATTAAATAGATACTTTCATCGCGACGCATTTCTTCACTCATTGCTTCGGCTATGGCTTCCCTAAACTGTATAGTTTTCATAGATTTATTCTTATATGTTTATTTTCCAGAAACTTTCATTTCGGGTAGGCAAAAATAGTATTATTTAGATTTAATTCAGAAAAATTAACTTGAATTAATTCTTTCAAGATTTATTTACTTACTGATTTTGTTGAAATGCTACAAATTTTTCCTTTCCTGCCATTTATCAGTGTCTAAAGCCGTATGAAAGACTGCATAAACAGAAATCTGTAAATTTTTATCATCGATTGTAAAATGCACCATGTATGGAAATATTTTTAGAGGCAAGCAGTGTACTTCGTCATAACGTTTGTTGAAGAAAGGATTTTTTTCAAGAGAGGATAGGTACTCATCCAATTCAGCTTGAAAACGCCTCCCTAGACCCGGTTGTTTTTCGTCATAATAATCAATAGCCTTCTGAATGTCTTGAATTGCTCTGGGGTCTATGACAATCGTGAAGTTCATTTAGGACTTACCTTTAAATTTAAATTGCTCACGGGCTTCACTCCAGGGAACCATCTCTTGGGGATTTGCTGTTTCGATTCGCTGGCGAACCATTTCTTTGTGCTTTTCGGGAACCTCCGTTTCATCCACCTCGCCGGCCAAATCAACTTCTTCTGTTATTTCTATATTCAATTGCCTGACGAGCTCCAAAAAGAAACTCAACTTTTTGTTAGGTATTTTTAATGTTATTTCTTTCATAATTAGTTCAATATATACAAAAATACTATTATTTCCCTTTTATTCGAAAATTTCACCTGTAATTCTTCCAAAGATTCCACTCTCCAAAATAAAAAAATCAGTGTCTCCTAAACTTACAACATAAAAATTTTAAAAACCTTGTATTCTGTTCTAAAAAAACAACTTTTAACTGAAATTTACTATGCGTGCATAGCATAAAATTAAAAATATATAAGTACCTTCGTGGCATCAAAACTGACGTCTGTCAGTGATTATTTAGAAATCCAATTTAAATAGTATTTAAGATGAAATATCCACGACAAAATTTAACTCGCAAACGTTAGAATTTGCTTGGATGTTCCATATGACCTATTTAAAAAAATATTAAAAACATATGAAAATATTAGTCTGTATCAGTCACGTTCCTGACACAACTTCAAAAATCAATTTTACGGATAATGACACCAAATTTGACACAAATGGGGTGCAATTTGTGATTAATCCCAATGACGAATTTGGTTTAACCCGTGCTATGTGGTTTAAAGAGAAACAAGGCGCTACAGTGCACGTGGTCAACGTGGGCGGCCCGGAAACTGAACCCACTTTGCGTAAAGCACTCGCCATTGGCGCAGATGAAGCCATTAGGGTAAATGCTTCTCCCACTGACGGTCTTTTTGTAGCCAATCAACTGGCCAAAGTCATGCAGGACGGCGGTTATGACCTGGTCATTGCCGGAAGGGAATCCATCGACTACAACGGCGGCATGGTGCCCGGTATGCTTGCAGCCCTTACGGGAGCAAGTTTTGTGAATACTTGCATAAGCTTGGAGATTGATGGCAACAATGCCAAAGCTACAAGGGAAATTGACGGTGGAAAGGAAACTTTAAGTACAACGTTGCCATTAGTCATTGGCGGACAAAAAGGCCTTGTTCAAGAAAGCGACCTGCGCATCCCCAATATGAGAGGGATTATGCAAGCCCGCCAAAAGCCTTTGAAAGTAGTTGAGGCAGTAGCTGCCGAAAACACCACACAAGTAACCGGTTTTGAAAAACCTGCACCCAAAGGAGCCGTGAAAATGGTAGACCCTGAAAACGTAGGAGAACTTATTGACCTGCTTCATAACGAAGCCAAAGTGATATAAATGCCCCACCCTAACCCTCCCCAAAATGGAGGGAATTATATAAGTTAATCATAAACCCGCCTCTTAACACAACTCCCCTCCTTTGGAGGGGTCGGGGGAGGCCAAAACATAAACAAAATGTCCATATTAGTATATACAGAATCAGATCAGGGAAAGTTTAAAAAAATAGCCCTAGAGGCCGTTTCCTATGCCAAAGGCATAGCCGAAATGCTTGACACAACTGTAACAGCAGTTTCCATCAATGGTGGAGATGCTTCAGAGCTGGGAACTTACGGTGCCTCAAAAGTGCTTCAGGTTTCAGACAGCAAATTGGAGCAGTTTAACGCCAAAGCCTATGCAGACACCATTGCCCAGGCGGCACAACAAGAAAGTGCCAAAGTGGTCATTCTCAGCAGCAGTGCAAACAGCAAATTTTTTGCGCCTCTGCTTGCGGTGCAATTAAACGGAGCTTATGCACCCAATGTAGTTACTTTGCCCGAAGGCACTTCGCCTTTTGTTGTAAAGTCCAATGTGTTTACAAATAAAGCTTTCGCGAAAACAGAATTAAAATCAGATATAAAAATCATCGGGCTTTCCAAAAATGCTTACGGTTTAAAAGAAAACCCGACTCCAGCTACTGCCGAAAGTTTTTCACCTTCATTAAACGACGCCGATTTTTCAGTAAAAGTGGAAGCCGTTGACAAAGTGACCGGAAAAGCCACCATCGCCGATGCAGAAATTATTGTTTCAGGAGGGCGCGGATTAAAAGGCCCTGAAAACTGGGGAATGATTGAAGAACTTGCTGAAGTTTTGGGCGCAGCAACTGCTTGTTCTAAACCGGTGAGTGATATGGGCTGGAGACCACACAGCGAGCACGTGGGCCAGACAGGAAAACCTGTAGCTTCAAATTTATACATCGCTATTGGAATTTCCGGAGCCATCCAGCATCTTGCGGGTATCAATGCTTCAAAAGTAAAAGTGGTCATTAATAATGACCCCGAAGCACCTTTCTTTAAAGCTGCTGATTATGGTATTGTAGGTGATGCTTTTGAAGTAGTTCCAAAACTCATCGAAAAATTAAAAGAATTTAAAGCCAATAACGCATAATTTTTTATAAATTGTGCCTCTCTAAGGGCTGTTTAAATAAGGTTTGGCCCTGTTTAAACAGCCTTCTGTTTTTTGTCCTATGAGCTTAGTCAGACTTAATATAAAAGGAATTTCTTACAGTCAAACTCAAAACGGCGCTTACGCCCTGATTTTGAGCGAAGTTGACGGTGAAAGAAAACTTCCAATTGTCATTGGTGCTTTTGAAGCACAATCCATTGCCATTGCTTTGGAAAAAGAAATCAAACCACCAAGACCACTCACCCACGATTTGTTTAAAAACTTTGCCGATCGCTTTGAAATTCAGGTCAAGCAAGTCATCATCCACAAACTGGTGGACGGCGTTTTCTTTTCCAGCATTATTTGCGAAAGGGATAAAATTGAAGAAATCATCGATGCCAGAACCAGTGATGCCATTGCTTTGGCTTTACGCTTTAATGCGCCCATTTTCACCTACAAAAACATCCTGGAAAAAGCCGGTATATTTTTAAAAGCCGGCCCCAAGAAAAAGGAAACCCCCGAAGATGAACAGGCCATACTGGAGCAACTGATGACTGATGATACCGAATCCACTAAAAAATCAACCAAAAGTTATAAAACCTATTCCCTAAAAGAGTTGCACAATATGCTCGACAAAGCCGTTGACAATGAAGATTATGAAAAAGCGGCGCTCATCAGGGATGAAATCTCCAAAAGGGAAAAATAACCCGTCCGTCCAATGATCAGACTTCTATTCCTCAGTATTTTTCTGTTTGTATCACAAGTCAATTTTGGACAATCCATAGAAAAAACCTGGTCTTTTACTGACATTACAGATACTGAAAATCAAGCACTGTTTGAAGTCAATCCGGCTACTGATACCATCGTTTTCAATCAGGGAAAATTTCAATATTTCCTTTCGGCGAAAGACAATCTGGAAGCTTCAGGTGACTATCTGCTTCAGCACAACTTACTGGTGTTGTTTTACACCCAGCCCAACGATACCATCAGAAGATATCACATCACCCAACTCACCGAAGACGAACTTGCATTTACTGAAAACGACGTTACATACAGCTTTTCAGACCGTGCCGCTTCGCTTGAAGAAGTCATCCAAAAAGAAATGATACCCAGTGCCGGTTTCACAGCAGAAAGCTTGTGGAAAGGGGTTTTGGGCATGCTGGTGCTGATACTGCTTGCTTTTCTCTTTAGCAGCAACAAAAAAGCCATTCGCTGGAAAACAGTAGGTATCGGGTTAACAGCCCAATTGTTGTTGGCAATCGGGGTATTGAAAGTCCCTTTTATTCAAGCCGGTTTTGAATTTGTAGGGAAAATATTTGTCAAGATTCTTGACTTTACACAGGCAGGAAGTGAATTTCTTCTCGGCGGCATGATGAATGTGGAAAGTTTTGGGTTTATCTTTTTGTTTCAGGTGTTGCCCACCATCATTTTCTTTTCGGCTTTGACTTCGGTTTTGTTTTATCTCGGATTTATTCAAGTTGTAGTCAAAGGACTTGCCTGGGTGTTAACCCGTTTAATGGGCATTTCCGGAGCAGAAAGCTTATCGGTTGCAGGCAATATTTTCTTAGGTCAAACTGAAGCCCCATTAATGATTAAAGCCTATCTCGAAAAGATGAGCAAGTCTGAAATGCTGCTCGTTATGGTGGGTGGCATGGCCACAGTTGCCGGCGGTGTTTTGGCAGCATACATTGGCTTTCTGGGTGGTGAAGACGAAGTGATGAAAATATTTTATGCCAAGCATTTATTGACTGCCTCAGTCATGGCGGCACCCGGTGCCATCGTCATCGCTAAAATGCTCTACCCGGAAACAAAAGAAATCACTAATGAAGTTGAAGTTTCTGAAGATAAAATAGGCTCAAATTTATTAGACGCCATTGCTAACGGTACTACCGAAGGTTTAAAACTGGCCGCAAACGTGGGCGCCATGCTTTTGGTGTTCATTGCTTTTATCGCAATGATTAACTTCGGTTTTGAAAAATTAGGCGAGATTACCTCCCTCAATGCCTGGGTGGCTTATAACACACCCTA
>NZ_JCBCCK010000181.1:0-1776 GCF_059864935.1 Planktosalinus sp. | reverse complement strand
CAACGACTATTCAGTTACCGATGGAATCCTGAATGCAGCCGATATGCTGGATGCAGATATGGTTGCCATTCCCACCCACGGAAGAAAAGGAATCAACAAGCTGCTCGCCGGCAGTGTGGGCGAAGACCTGGCAAACACCTCACACATCCCGGTCTTGACCGTAAAAATTTAAACCATAACAAAACGGTGAAGCTTTAAACAACTTCGCCGTTTTTTTTCTCATTTCGTTAAGAATGAACAAACCCATAAAAAGACACCAAGCCCTGCAACCCTGGAGCCGAGATCACCACCACGGTCTACTGCTCAGCTGGAAAATCAAAAAAGGGTTTTCACTGGGGATTGACCCCATACGTATAAAAAAATATACCGACTGGTTTTGGAACTCCCAATTGAAAATCCATTTTAAAACCGAAGAGGAGTTTATTTTTCCCATCCTTGGAAATGAAAATACTATGGTACAACAAGCCTTGGAAGAACATCAAAAACTTAAAACACTTTTTGAAAGTCAGGAAGATGTTTCACTTATCCTTTCTGAAATTGAACGACTAATCAATGACCACATTCGTTTTGAAGAACGCATCTTGTTCAATGCCATTCAGGAAGTAGCAACCGAAAAGGAACTTGAACTGCTGAAGTCAATTCATGAAGAACATGTTGGTTGCGAAGTGTGGGAAGATGAATTCTGGAAATAAATGTGTACTTTTATAGGTGCGTAAAAATGAACATTTAATATGTCAGTTCCAAAGTCATACGATACCGTGACAGAAGCCATGGAAGATTTGAAAAAGAGGGGGTATACGGCCAATTTTTCAAGTGATGCCGATAAAAATTGTTTGATTTGCAATGCACCGGTTGTTGAATTAACCCCTGACGCATTTGTAATTGATGAACTCTACAGGTTTGAAGGCATGACAGACCCCGGCGATGAAATGATTGTCATGGCCATTTCTTCAAAAAAACACAACATCAAAGGATTGGTTGTAAACGCATTTGGCATGTATGCCGACACCCTGAAAGCTAAAATCACTCAAAAACTTTAATCAAAACCCGTTGTTATGGATCTTGCAGAATCAATCCTTAACTTTTTCAAACAACCGGAAGAGGAGACCAAAGACAAAGCCCCTGAAGGAATTTGTGCAATGTGCTGGGGCTATCAGGGATATGACGGAAAAATAAGAACCCTGTTTAAAGACAAACAAATTGATGTGAACAATCACAAGGACAGCTATATGCTGGTTCAGGAGTTTGTAAAAAAGAACATCGATGGAATACGGCTAAAGGGTGATGTAGTGGAGCCCTGCCCGTATTGTGGCTCAGAAAGTGATGACAATCAAGCCAAAACTACGTGAGACTGCCCCTTAACAAACACATCAGACTTGCGGTGTTCTACTTTTTACTGGCTGCATTGCTGGGCGCAATCTTACGCCTGTTTGTTCAAATTGACTTCCCTGCTGAATACCGTTTTCTGGTTCATACCCACTCTCACATTGCCTTGCTGGGCTGGGTGTATGTGGCACTTACAACACTCCTTTATAAATTTTACCTTGCTCCGGCAGGGGTTTCAAAATCCTACCGGAGTATATTTATTTTTACACAATTCACACTGGCAGGAATGCTGGTGACTTTCCCCATCCAGGGATACGCCTTGTTTTCCATCATTTTCTCGACCTTGTTTTTGTTGGCGTCCTACTTTTTTGCCGGATTGTTCTTAAAAAAGGCATTGCCGGAACTGCACAAACGCTTTTCATATAAGCTTTCCAAATGGGCAGTCATTTA
>NZ_JCBCCK010000177.1:0-1805 GCF_059864935.1 Planktosalinus sp. | reverse complement strand
CGTCCTCTATTAAAGAAAAGAATATTCCTGAAATTTAAAGCCAAACCCAACTGGTTTTCCTCACCACTCGCAAATGGATTGATGTCAAAAGAGCTACCTTCCCTTCGGGTTTTTCGGTCTATTAAATAGGTGGTTTGGTTGTAAAACTTTGAAAGGATTGCTTTGGCTTTTTCATTATCGGCAAACAATCCGGGATTGATGGTGAGCACTTGTCCCAGTTTGTTTTGGTGGATTTTGATAAAAACCTGATTGGGCAACAGCACCCTGATGAATCTGGCTTCATCAGGAAATTGTGCAATTTCAAATTCTTCCAGTTCCTGAATGCCATTGCCGTTATAATCTATCCACACGTGCGTTCCCTGTCCGGGCTCCACTTCAATAAAAGTAAATTCCTGCTGAGGTAAAACCCCGCTGTTGGTTTCAAAAGTGGTGTTCCATTGAATTCCGCCATTTAGGAATCGTTGGTTGTATAATAACCTGCTGTTTAAAGATTGTTCATCCTCGCGTGTACCATAAACGTCTTTCAAAACCCTGTAATTTGCAAACAGGGAAAGTTGAGAATTTTCGTTTTGAATAAGTTGTGATTTTAAGTAATAAGTGTTGGAACGGCTCACACGCTCTAAAGCATTGAAGCGCAAACTATCGTTCACACGGTTTCGGTAACCCACTTCAACAAACACCGAAGTGCTGTCGCCAATTCCGGCAAATGTTTCATAAGCAAAAAATTTCTGACTGATTGGCGTCAGGCTGTCAGTAGCAAGTATGCGCTGTCGGTTGTCTTCCAGTGCGATTTTACTGCCCACCCAGCCTTTATTGTTGATGTTATAAACCGTTCGGGCATTTAACCTTGTAAAGTCAGATTCTTGTAGAGAACCTGAATTATTAAGAATACTACCATTAATTTGGGTTTGTAAATTGCCGGTTTTTATTAATGAATTAAAAACATGCCTGCTTCCGCTGAAATCTTCTGAAAAGTCCAGTTTCTGAAATTCATAATTGGCAAATCCGCGTGCACTGTCTGAAACCTGAATTCCTGAAATCACCAGACTTTGATCTCCCTGAGGATTATCAATCAGCGTCCAGTCGCGGTTAAACTCTACATTATACAAGCGTTCAACGGTGTTGAAATTTTTAGCGATATAATCTACATTTAAGTATCCGTCAAGTTTAATTCCTCCGGCGCGATCGATTATATTTTGCCTGGCCTGGACACGTGCCGCAAAACCGTTGTTGTCTTCGTTGTCAATATCTGAAAACAGGTTTAAATCTTGTTTACTGGCGGCCAGTTCAAAACCAATGGTTGTTTTTTCTGAAGGGCGATAAACCCCGTTTACACCACCCACCTGAAGTTGGGTAGGCGCAAAAAGTTGTATCACCGGCTCATAATTTCCTTGAGGAATCCCGTTTACAGGCGGTACAAATTCAAAAATCCTGCTGATGGCTGTAGTGCTTGAAATAATATAATTCCCTTGATTTTCGCCCACGAGCGTAAACCTTACTTGAAACAATTCATCTTCAGGATCGTTTGAAAAGACAAAAATTTCCTGACCTTCAAAAACATCTTTCCGATACAAGATTTTGTTTTCAGAAAAAGTGTCAGGCACCGCTGAAGGAGCCACCATTTGTGAAGGGTCATCTCCGGCTTGTTGTAAAACGGCGACCTGCTCAGGGGAGAGGTTTTGCTGAAGCGGTTGGTTTTTCACATCGCTTTCAATATAGCCATAAGCACCAATGTCCAGTTTTTCAGAAGTATAATTGCCGCCTCCATAACCGATAAATCGCGTGTAATTCCTGTCTGAATATTG
>NZ_JCBCCK010000167.1:0-2792 GCF_059864935.1 Planktosalinus sp. | reverse complement strand
GGACCTGCCCAAACACTTAAATTACCACTACCACAATTTGTTTGTACATAGAAATCATAGTCAGTATCATCAACCAGACCGGAAGCTGAAGCAGTAGTAACACCGGTAGCAGTGGTGCCACTGTCAACAGGGGTGTCAGTTAACGGGTCATCGCCGTCTTCCATGACAACCCAACTGTAGCCATTGGTTTCATCTGGTGAAGCAGTCCAAGAAAAATCTGCAGTTGATGTAGTAACATTAACAATTGTCAATGCGGTTGGTGCATCACATACAATTTGAAGTGTTTCAAATAGGAATGGCCCGGCCCAAGCACTTAAATCGCCTCCACCACAATCAGCTCTCACATAAAACTCATACATAGTATTAGGTGTAAGCCCGGTTAAAGGGTATGGATTTGTAGTAACACCTGCAATTGTTGGTGTTCCTGTTGGAGTAAATCCGGCTGCATCATATTCAATGTCCCAGGTAGTAGCTGTTCCATTTTCTGTCCATTCTAAATCAGCAGATGAAGTGGTAAGGTTGCTTGCAGTTAAGCCTGATGGATCAGGGCATACAAGGCCTTCATAAAATGACACATCATCAATACCAATATCATTGTAAAAATTGGATCCTACGGTTGCATCAACAATAAAACGTGCCTGAATGTTGCCGGTAATGGTCAATGTGGTCAAATCTATTTCAACTCTCTCCCAAGCATCAACGTCTCCATTGTTGTCAAAATAAACTTGATTCCAGGCTGTACCATCATGTACTTCAACAGTCAAGCTGTTGCTTACACTAGTTGTTGAAGGGTCATTGTCGTAATGGTAAACATAAAACTCTAACTTAGGATCGGTGAGTCCACTTATATCGATAAGCGGAGTGATCATTGTAGCATCAGGTGTAAATGTTGAAGAAGCTTCTGCAAAAGCAAAATAACCGGAACCTGTTGTATTGTCACTATAACTATTGCCATTACTTGGGCTTGTGGCAAATGTCCATCCATTGGACACTGAACTTGAAATACTCCAACAATTTGGTGTATTGGTCATACTTGCTTCAAAGTCCATAGTGTAAGGAGCGATAAATACATCACATTCTGTAGTAAATGTATAAGGTCCGCTCCAGTTACTCATACCGTCAACGCCACAATCAGCCCTTACATAAAAATCGTAAGAAGTACTACCGGTTAAACCTGTAATTGGTTGTGGGTTGGTAGTAGTGCCAGTAATTGTTGGGGTGCCTGTGGGTGTAAACCCTTCAACTCCCCATTCAATATCCCAAGATGTAGCAGTTCCGTTTTCTGTCCAACCAAGATCAGCAGTTGTGATTGTAATGTTGGTTGCTGTTAAAGCAGAAGGCTGTAAACAGGCCGGGGGTGTAAATTCATACGCACCGGCATCAGGGTTTGTAAGACTTCTTGGCATGCCGTCTATATCAACAAGTACGCCCACCGGGGTACCTATATCATTAACGGCTGGATTTGTTGGCGTAAAGTCCCCTCCAAGCGGATTTGCAAACAACGGGTCAGCATCAACTGAAGCATTGTCATAAATACCGCCATTAGCTAATTGCCAATCGCCCAATGTTACATGTGCGGTAGAGTAAAAACCTACACCATTGGTTCCTGCAGGCGCATTTACATACAGCACATTATTATCACTTGCAATAGTGGAAGCTGTAGTACCAAAATACAATGCATATTTAGTACCGGTACCACCACGGGTTATAGAAATGATGTTGTTTTTAATTTCTATATTGGATGCAGAAGTTAATTGATAAAATCCTCTTGTTATTCCTCCTGTAGCAGCTGTGTTATCCAGGGATACTGTATTGTGATAGTAATACACACCGTCACTGCTGGAGTTATAAAGGCCATAGTTGGTTCCGTTGCCATATATATTATAAATAAGGTTATTGACCACCATGTTATGATTACCCACTGTAGCATTTACACCAGAGTGCCAGATACCATAAGCAAGACTTGTGGTGGTGGGATTACCTGCATGTAAATCATAAATCCTGTTTGCCTCCACGAGATTGTTCTCACCGCTGGTCAAAAAGTAAATACCATAAGCTGAGCCTGTATTTGCCCTTGTAGGCTGGCTGATATCATTGTTTGTAATTGTTGCATTTGTGATGCTTCTTAAATATAGACCATATAATCGGAAATCCTGAAGAACGTTATTTGAGATTACGTTATTCATCGAATTGCTTGTTGACGACTCTCCATTAATTGTCAATCCGTAATACCCACCGATAATGGTATTGTTTGTAAATGTATTATCAGTACCCGGTGAACCTATTGTTGAAGTTGCACTTGTCAAGCTACCTGAAACAACAATACCCGCATTGGTAGATCCTGTATTGATAAAGGTAGAGGACATATCAATTGTACAGTTGTTAATCGTGTTGAAATCAGCATCATTTATCAGTTGGATCACAAAGTTATTATCCTCAGAAATAGTCACCAGGTTTAAATTATCTATGGTCACATAATCTGCTCCATCCAAAAGGATAAGTGATCTGTCACCTGTAGTGGTTGTGGATGTCAAGGTTTCGCCATTACCGTTGAAAGTAATTGTATTGACTGCACTTGCCCCACTTATTTCAGGGATAACAATTTGTTCATTATAAGGTCCTGATCCTGCAACTACATTAAAAGTAACCGGGGCAGAAATACCACAAATAGCGAGTGAGATGACGGCTTCATTTAGAGAAATAAAGTCTCCGGTTCCAGCGGCGTCTATAGTATAGCTTCCCGCCAGTGGGGCTAGACAACCTGTAGTAAAAGTGTGAGGTCCTACCCAAAC
>NZ_JCBCCK010000010.1:0-18062 GCF_059864935.1 Planktosalinus sp. | reverse complement strand
ATGTCAACGAAAACTACCTGCAAGGCAACATCGCACTCACTTATATCTCAATCAACCAATTGTTCAACCAATTTGAAAACACAGGAATTCAACTCAACCTCCCTGCATTTGATATTGAAACAAAAGATGTCCTTCGGTTTGAACCGGAATTGAAATCCAATAAACACTTTATGGCTTTAAGCAAAAAGCCGCTTAGGGGAAACTTAGCTGTTTCAGGAACATTAAACAATCTTAACATTACCAATACTGATATTTACTGGGGACAAACCACTTCAATTAAATTAAATGGTAATGTCCAAAATGCTATGGAACCTGAGAATCTTCAGATGGATTTTCAAACGTTCAATTTAACATCGGTTCGAAAAGATGTGTTGGCTTTTGTGGACGAAGAAGAACTTGGAATTTCAATTCCTGAAACCATTTCGCTGAAAAGCAATTTCAAAGGCGCCCCCGATGATTTAACCGCTCAGGCCGTAATCAATATCCCGGAAGGTGACATTCAATTTAAAGGAAGTTATTTCAATAAAAACGAACTGGCCTTTCAAGCAGATGTGAGTGTCAGTGAACTTCAGTTGGGCAAACTACTGAAAAACGAACAATTGGGCAACCTGAATTTTACGCTTAACGCGAAAGGGAAGGGGAGCAGTATCAATACCCTTGACGCCGATATGGAAGCCCGGATCATCAGTTTTGAAATGAACGACTATGCCATCAAAGACCTTGTCATCGACGGTGAAATCGTTAATAGTGAGGGTATGGTTAAGTCAGCTTACAAGGATGAAAACCTGGATGTGATTTTTGAAACTTTTATGCAATTAGACTCCGTTGCACCGCGGTTTGTGGTTGACCTTGATTTAAAAGGTGCTGATTTGATAGGGTTGGGCCTTACCGAAAAAGACATTAGAGGTGCATTTGTCTTAAACGCCGATTTTAAAGGGAATACTGAAAACTTTACCCTGGTTTCTGAAATACAAAACGGACTGGCAGTTTATAACAAGCGGTCTTATTTGCTGGGTGACTTTAAAATAGCAGCGTTGGTTCAAAAAGACACCACTTCAGTGGATATCAAAAACAAAATGTTTAATCTGGAACTGCGCTCCAATGCAAGCCCTGAAGATTTTGCACTGGCTATAGAAAGACATATTAGAAGTTATTTTGCTGATGAAACTGATACAACTGTTTCTGACACAATTATCAATCCTGTAGCCCTAAGTATCAGGTCCAGCATCAATTTAGCACCTATAATCAGCGAAGTTTTTGTGCAAGAATTAAACCGTTTGGACACTATTTCAATTTCAGTTGATTTCAATGAAAAAGACCGCCACCTCTATGCCGGGGTTGAAATGCCACACATCAACTATGATGGAAGCATCATTGAAGATTTAGTTTTCAATCTAAATTCAAATTCTGAGCACTTTACATTTGATTTCGGTTTTGAAAACCTCACTACCGGGCCTGTATCTATTAGTGAATCAATCTTTGTAGGCAATTTTCACGAGAAAGACCTGCACCTGGATTTCAATTCCTATTTCGAAGATGAACAAATAGTTCAAATCAATTCAAAAATTTCAAGTGTCAATGACACGATTCGTATTCACATCAAACCCGAAAACTTTATCATCAATAAAAAAAACTGGAACATACCTGCGACCAATGAGATTGACTACGCAGAAAATCACCTTTCCGTCAACGAGTTTAGAATCAGCTATGAGTCACAACTTTTTGAAATACTGAGTGACAAACCTGAAATTGAAAAAGAACACCTTGCCGTACACTTTGAAAACTTCAGGTTATCAGACTTTTTAAATTACCTCAATCCGGAAGAAAATCTGGCAAGAGGAAGGCTCTACGGAAATTTGGTTGTTGAAGAGCCTTTTGGAAGTATGGGACTTGTGGCCGATTTGCAAATTGAGGAATTCAATATCATGGAAGTGCCTTTGGGCAATTTGAGCCTCGATGCACGGGAAGTCAATGAGGGAATTTATGATTTTAACCTCGCACTCAAAGGAGGCGATATCGACCTTGACCTCACCGGAGATTATCAAGCCGACGAGGAAGCGGCAAGACTCAATCTGGAATTAGAGTTAAACGAATTAAAAATGAGTGCTTTGGCAGGGTTTTCCCGTGGCGAACTCACTGACCCGGAAGGCTATATTTCCGGTAAAATAAAAGTAAACGGCACAACGTCTGACCCCCAATATAACGGAAATATCAATTTTATGGATGCCGGGCTTAGAGTTGCTAAGTTAAATGCGAAATTTTTAATGCAAAACGAAAACCTGACAGTAACCAATGAAGGGTTGAATCTAAACAATTTCAACATTACTGATGAAAATGGAAACAAATTTACGGTTAACGGAAAAGTGCTCACAGAAACGTTGACCAATCCTAAGTTTGACCTGCAGTTTGCTGCTAAAAACTTCAGGGCATTAAACTCCACCCGCGATGATAACGATTTGTTTTATGGTACTGCGGTATTTGATGTAGATGCAAAACTCACAGGCGACCTCAATCTGCCGCAACTGGACATAAAACTCATTGTTGGCCCGGAAACCAACATCACCTACATACTCACTGACTCTGAACTAGAAATGGAAGAGCGCGATGGTATGGTAATCTTTGTAAATCGTGAAGACCCGGACGACATTCTCACCCAGACACGTGATGATACTTTTATACTTACTGGATTTGCTGTCAATTCAGTCGTTACCATAAATGAAAACGCCATTTTTAATATAATCATCGATGAACGCACCGGTGATAATTTGCAACTGGGAGGGGAGGGCAATCTCAATTTCAATATCTATTCCAATGGACGCACAACGCTTTCCGGACGGTATGTTATGAGTAAAGGACATTTTGAAATGAATCTCTACAACCTGGTAAAAAGAAAGTTTGAAATTGATCCCGGAAGCAGCATCACTTGGGCAGGTGATCCGTTTGATGCCAATATGGACATCAGGGCCATTTACCGGGTCCAGGCTGCGGCATCTTCTTTAATGGCTTCGTCTACGGTGGGTGCAAGTGGCGAAGAAATGAACAGGTACAGGCAACAATTGCCGTTTTTGGTGTATATGAACATTGACGGTGAGCTTACAAAACCCATACTCACATTCAATCTCGATATGCCGGCAGATTCACGTGGTGCCATTGGCGGGCAGGTTTACAATAGAGTGCGCTCATTGAATCAACAGGAGGAAGAACTCAACAAACAAGTGTTTTCATTGTTGGTGCTCAACAGGTTTTTTCCACAGTCGGGTAGTGATGGCAGTGGCGGTGGAACCTTGTCGCTTGCGCGAAACAACCTCAATCAGGCACTTTCAGATCAACTCAATTTGTTTTCTAACCAATTGCTTGGGCGTACCGGCTTTGAACTGGATTTTGGATTGGACAGTTTTACAGACTATCAGGGTGAAGGTGCACAGGATAGAACACAACTGGACATTACCGCCAGAAAGCGATTGCTTAATGATAGGGTGATTGTGAGCGTGGGTAGTGAAGTGGATGTACAAGGGAGTAATCAGGACCCTAATGAAACCACGCCAGTAATAGGCAATGTGAGTGTGGAGTACCTAATTACAGAAAACGGAAGGTTTCGTTTAAAAGGCTTTCGTCGAAATCAATATGAAAACGTTATTGACGGCCAGCTCATCGTCAACGGTATTGCACTTATTTTTACAAGGGAGTTTAATCAGTACAAAGAACTTTTCGCCAGACAGGTTGAAGAAGAAGTGAATAATTCAGAAGCAGAAAACGATGAATAAAGTTGAATATAAATATTTAACCCTTGTTTTTGTAATCCTTTTAATCGGTTTACAATCGTGCAATGTCAAACGATTTATTCCTGAAGGCCAACTACTTTACACCGGCGCAAATATTGACTATGAAGGCGATACTAAAGTGAGTGGGTTTAGCAGGGTAGAAAGTGATGTGGAAGATGTGCTCAGGCCAGAACCCAATTCAAAAATACTGGGCTCACGACTGGGGCTTTTGGTGCATTATAAAAGTCAGCGTGAAAATCCCGGGTTTTTAAACAAATTTCTCAACAAGCGCATTGGCGAAGAACCCGTGTACCTTTCAGACATCAATGTGGAACAAACAGAAAAACTCATCTTGAACAGGCTGGAAAACCGGGGGTTTATTTACAGTGATGTCGCTTCAGAAATCACCGAAAATGAAAAGAAAAAAAGGGCGAAAATAAACTACCAAGTCACATTGACCGAACCCTATTTGATGGAGAATTATATCATTGACAGCGACACTTTAGCTGTTTATGATTCCATCAAAATCTCACTTGACAAAACAAATTTAAAAAAAGGTATGCGGTTTGATTTGAATGAGTTACGTTTTGAGCGTGAACGCATTGATTTAAGTTTAAAAAGCAAAGGTTATTACAATTTTAATGAAGGATTTCTCATTTTTGAAGCAGATACCAACCAGTATAAAAACCGCAGGTTTGATTTATTCCTGCGATTAAAACGTGAAGTTCCTGAAAAATCAATTATTCCCTATCAAATTGAAAGAGTGAATATTTATCCAAATTATCAAATGAGTGATGAATATTCCGAAGAAGATGTTATTCGTCTGGATGAAAAAAACTTTTATCAGAAAGAAGAATTCTTTAAAGAAAAAAGACTGCTTCCATACATTTTAATTGACGAGGGCGATTATTTCAACCCGGAAAATTCAAGAAATACAGCAAGGAGGCTGGCTTCCATTGGGGCATACAAATTTGTAAACATCCGCTACGATGAGTTGGATACCTTGGCAACAGATGAAAAAGGAAAACTGGAAGCCAATATCTTTTTGACCCCTATGGACAAACGCTCCATCAGGGCAGAATTGCAGGCAGTGACCAAATCAAACAACTTTTCCGGCCCCAGTTTGTCAACCACCTTAACCAACAGAAACCTGTTCAGGGGCGGTGAAATATTAAATCTCACGTTAAGGGGGGGGTATGAGTTTCAAATAGCCTCAGGCAGTCAGTCGGGTTTAAGCAGTACTTTGCTTGGTGCCGAAGCTGAATTGGTTTTCCCCCGGATACTTTTCCCCATTAAAATCAGTGATGACTGGTTTAAATACAACATTCCCAAAACAGTGGTCAGTGCCGGGGTTGATTATTTGAACAGAAGTAAACTGTACACTTTAAATACAGTTTCAGGACGTTTTGGTTATGTCTGGCATGCCAACAGGTTTATCACACACGAGTATTTTCCGGCAACCATCAATTATGTCAACCTTTCAAACACTACGCCGGAGTTTGAACAAATTCTTGAGGACAACCCGTTTTTAAGAAGTAGTTTTAATCAGCAGTTCATAGCCGGTATGACCTATTCATTCACTTATAATGGTCTTGTAGACGCATTAAAAACACATCAGATATTTGTAAACTCCACACTGGATATAGCCGGAAATAGTTTGTCTTTGGTCACAGGTAGCGATAATGGCCCCAAATCATTCCTGGGGCTGGAATATGCCCAATATGCCAAAGCCGATTTAGATTTGAGATACCATTTAAGAGTGGGTTCCGGACAGAAACTGGTCACCAGGGTCTATGGGGGAATTGGGCTCGCTTACGGAAATTCTGAAGTGATGCCTTTTACCAAACAGTTTTATTCAGGGGGTCCATACAGTGTTCGGGCATTTAGAATCCGATCCTTAGGTCCGGGAACTTATGCTCCTGAAAATGGAACTGTCAATTCGTTTTTTGAACAAACGGGAAACATCAGGCTGGAAGCCAATATGGAATACCGGTTCCCGATATATTCATTTTTAAAAGGAGCCGTTTTTGCCGATGCCGGGAATGTTTGGAACACAAAAAGCAATAACTCGTTACCGGGAGGTGAATTCAGTAATGATTTTCTTGAGGAACTCGGAATTGGAACAGGAGTAGGGGTGCGGGTGGATGTTCAGGGATTTGTGATCCGGTTTGACCTGGCTGCACCACTCAAGACACCATCATTGCCAAAAGGTGAACGCTGGAACTTTGATTATAAAAACCCCATATTGAACTTTGCAATAGGGTATCCGTTTTAGTTTGACATCAAAGTTGAACGCAGCAATCTCAGCTGGGTCAATACCTTTTCAGCTTCATAGTAAAAAACATCGCTCAAACTGTCATCAGACTGTCTGAGGTTGTAGGCACTTTCAATCAGTTGCTTGTATTTATTTTCAAGCCTTTTCAAATTTATTATGCCGGGGATAGTAGGTGCATTGGTTTCCATGACAGTATTTTTATTGAATACTCTTTAAATGTCGTAAAAAAAATTGATACAAAGCACTTAAAATTAAATAATTAACAATTTTTTATTCTTAAGAAGCATTCAGATTATAAAAGTGTTAAAAAAGGGCAGAGTTAAAAGCTTTTTAAATATTTTTAAGGATTGGAAAATTTTATAGCTGTGAGTTCAAAAAAATATTCAACCATTTTAAATTTACGAAACACTGATATTGGAATTTTATTATTAAGACTCGGAGTGGGCGGATTGATGCTCACTCACGGTATCCCAAAACTCTTCAGGCTCTTTGGCAGTGACCCCATTTCATTTGGAGATCCATTGGGAATAGGAGTAGAAGCCACTTTGACGCTTACTGTATTTGCTGAAGTAATTTGTTCTGTTTTGATTATAATTGGCCTGGCAACCAAATTGGCTGCAATCCCGCTGTTGATTGCCATGTTTATGGCGTTTTTTATCGTTCATGCTGATGATCCGTTTCAACGTAAAGAATTGGCCTTATTTTACCTGATAGTGTATGTGGTATTGCTTTTTACCGGAAGCGGTAAATACTCACTCGACCATTATTTTTTAAAACGTAAGCAAGAAAAAGAAAAGCATTAATTAAATTTAGTATCATATAGTGTTTATAAAGCATATAAAAGTCTAAATTAATTTTTTATCAGAGTTAATCAGCGGTAATCTGCGGGAGAAAAACGTCTCATATTTGCCCGCTGATTTCGCTGATTTTCGCAGAATATTTATTTATAATTAGTGCATAGATATATAAATCAAGTTTTTTGAAAAAATCACATTCAATAAGGTACAGTATTTGTTGTAACATCAAGAAATAAAATTAAAATGAAAACAGCGTTATATATCACATTTGCATTTCTGATTTCAATTCCTGCCTTTGCACAAATTGACAACAACACCGGTTTTGGCACACCCATTAACGCAGAGGAGAGCAACGACAGCTTCAACGAACCGTTAAGAACCAATGCACCGCGCAGCCTTTCAAACAACAACAGCTTTTTAAATACCAAAGAAGACAAACCCAAACCTCTATCCACTGAAGAAGAAAAGGAGTTCAATATGACCACAGACCATGGTTTAATGACACGTACGTTTGATTATAAGCCCAAATGGCTAAGCGAAACCAGTATTATTAAAAAGAAAGAATATGAAGAAGGCTTAAAGTTGGGGACTGTAAATACATCAAGTAAATATATTGAAGTATTGGTGCGTGACCATTTAAAAGTGGATGGCGACAGGGTTAGGGTTTATTTAAATGATGATGTTATTT
This sequence comes from Planktosalinus sp., assembly GCF_059864935.1. Taxonomy (NCBI): domain Bacteria; kingdom Pseudomonadati; phylum Bacteroidota; class Flavobacteriia; order Flavobacteriales; family Flavobacteriaceae; genus Planktosalinus; species Planktosalinus sp. Next base: position 10,541 of record NZ_JCBCCK010000010.1, on the reverse strand, counting down.
CAAATAGTTTAGAATTAAGAGGGGACTTTCAAAAAATAATAATTGAATTAAGTGAAGGCCAAAATATTATTGAATTGCAAGCCCTAAATCAAGGAACCGCCGGCGCAAACACTGCTCATTTTAGGGTAATTGATGACAACAATACTTTATTAATGGAAAGCGAATGGTTTTTGATGACCGGAGATAAGGGTACTTTGGTCGTTATCAGGGGAGAGTAATCTCACTTCTCAAAAATCTTTTACCGTTCAGGTCATTTCCGGAAAAGGTATTAAAGAAAACGGATTCAATTTAAAAAAAAAATCTAAAACCTAACCATTGTCATATTTTTATAGAATAACAGGCAGTAACTTTAAAAAGTTTTTTTACCTTTATTACTCACCTCGCAAACTATTTAAATATGAAAGTATTTGACAACAAGCACATTAAAAATGTAGCCTTTGTCGGTGCGCATCACTCCGGCAAAACAACACTGGCGGAAACCATGTTGTTTGAGGCCGGGTTAATCAACCGAAGAGGCAGCACAGAGCAACAAAATACCGTTTCAGATTATCACGAACTAGAGCACCGTCGAGGTGCTTCTGTTTTTGCTACCCCTTTGCACACCGAATGGCGCAACTTCAAAATCAACATCATTGACACACCCGGTATGGACGATTTTATCGGGGAAATTATTTCTTCCATTCGGGTAGCTGATACGTTGGCCATGGTCATCAACGCAAAACACGGTGTGGATGTGGGTGCCGAAATTATCTGGAACTATGCTGACCGTTATAACAAACCCACCTTGTTTGTTATCAATAAAATTGACCATGAAAAAGCCAATTTTGAAATGGCATTCAGAAGTTTGCACGAACTTGTTGGCAACAGTGCAGTGATGATTCAATATCCTCTTATGATTGATGGCACCCAATGCATCATTGACGTGCTTAAAATGAAATGCTACAAATTTGGCACGGAAGGCGGAAAACCCGAAAAATTACCCATACCCGACAGCGAAAAAGAAAAAGCCGACAATCTTCACAATATATTGGTCGAGAAAGCCGCCGAAAATGACGAAGAACTCATGGAACTGTATTTTGATAAAGGCCATTTAAACGAACCCGAATTACTTAAAGGAATCAAGCTGGGTATGCTCAACCACGATTTGTTCCCGGTATTTTGTGTTTCGGCCTTAAATGATATGGGAACAGGGCGTTTAATGGGATTCATTGATCACGTCGTACCCTCGGCAAGTGATTTAAAACCGGAGCCCACATTGGATGGGGTAGAGGTAACGGCCAATCCGGACGGCGAAACTTCATTATTTGTTTTTAAGTCTATATATCAGCCCAATCTGGGTGTGTTGTCTTTTTTTAAAGTGATGTCAGGCGAAGTTAAGGTAAATGACAAATTGTACAATACCCGAACAGGTGAGCAAGAAATCATCAACCAGTTGTATATCATGGATGGCAAGGTAAAGCACGCTGTTCAAAAATTAACCGCAGGTGATATGGGTGCAACCACCAAATTAAAATCAACCGAAACCAACGATACCCTGGGTGCAAAAGCAAACAGCCCAACGATAAAACCGATGCGATTCCCTCAATCGCGCCTTGAAAAAGCGGTTTTTGCTTCAAGTTCCACTGAGGAAGAAAAACTCAACGAGGCACTCAAGCGCATTCGGTATCAGGACTCAACACTTGTTTTAAATTACAACAACGAAACCCATCAAACCGTGATTGGTTGTCAGGGCGAATTGCACTTGGCAGCGATAGAGTGGATGCTGGAGAACATTTACAATGTGAAACCGCGATTTGAACCGCCAAAAGTTTCCTACCGGGAAACCATACAACGCAGTGCAACGGCCAATTACAGGCATAAAAAACAATCAGGCGGCTCGGGGCAATTTGGTGAGGTGCATTTAAAAATTGAACCCTGGTATGAAGGCATGGAAGAGCCCGATGGATTCAATATTAGGGGCAAAGAGATTGTGGAATTGCCCTGGGGCGGAAAATTAGTCTTCTACAACTGTATCGTTGGTGGCGTTATTGACACGCGCTATTTACCATCAGTGATGAAAGGCATACTGGATGTTATGGAAAACGGCCCATTGACCAAATCGTATGCAAGGGATGTAAGGGTGATGGTTTATGACGGAAAAATGCACGCGGTGGACAGCAATGATATTTCGTTTAAACTGGCCGGAGCTTACGCTTTTAAAGAAGCCTTTTTAAATGCCAGCCCGAAGTTGATGGAACCTGTAAACGATATCACAGTCAAAATACCTGAAAGCATGACCGGCAGCGTTATGACCGAATTACAAACCAAACGTGCTGTTATTCAAGGTGTTAATACCGAAGGAAACTATCAGGTCATCAAAGGTCAAATCCCTAAGGCCGAGCTGGACAACTTTTCAACCCAATTGAGGAGTATCACCCAAGGGCGGGGGACTTTTTCAACCTCTTTAAAAGGGTATGAGCCGGTACCGGCAAATGTGCAACAGCAATTGATCAACGAGTTTAAAACCGAAACAATAGACGTATAATCAAAAAATCAGAACATATGGAGACCAAAGCAATGAATTCAAGCGAGCTAAAGTTTAATATCGATACCTGGAAACGCGAACTTCGGTTTCACTTTGATGAAATGGACACCTTTCAGGAAAAACTGGACGAAATCACCGCCCGGCAGGATCTGGGTATAGTAGCTTTAAAAAAGTTGGATACTTTACAAAACAGGATTTTAATTGAAAAAGAATCCATTTCAAAATTAAAACACCGTTGCAGGAATGTTTTGACGAATTTCAACCGTGCGACAAATGAAAACAGCCTGAACGGTTCATTATTCAATGACCGCAGTGAACTGCGTGATGATATGCGCAATTACATTCAACTGCACTACAAATTAAAAGAAGGGATAATCGATTTTGTATTGGAGAATTCTTAATGCTTGAATTCAATCAATTGCAAAAAGACCATCCGGATAGGTGGTCTTTTTGTTTTTATGGATTGGGTGCAGGGGCATAAGGAAGTGGGCCATGGTTAAATCCATTATTTCTATTTTACATAATATAAATTATAGGTCAAATATCTTATTCTTTAATTTATTCAAATATAAGTGAATTTATTAAGGATTGTAGTTACAATTACAGATGCCACTTTTAAATTAAGACAAATACTTGTTGTATTCAATAAAATAAAGGAACAGCATCAGGAGATGCTGATGACGTTTTGGAAAATCAATGACAATTGTGAAGGCCTAAAGTCAGTCCCGAAAGTTTTCGGGATTGCGCAACGGGTAGTCGTTTTTTTTTGGTTATAGAAAGGTAAGTCCGATTTTTCTGTTCAGTCCTTGCTCAAAAATCCTGATTAATGTTGAGAGTTGAATATTACCTTTTGCATTTTCGATTTTCGAAATATAACTTTTTTTGGTTCCTGACTTATCTGCCAATTGTTCTTGTGTCATATTTGCTTCTTTTCGAGCCGATTTAAGCATTTCACTAATGATAAACATTTGAGCACCTTCTTCGTATTTGTTACGACTTTCAGTTCCAATTTTACCGTGCTCAAGTTCGATTAACTCGTCAAATGACTGTATGTTTTTATAATCTTTCATTTTCTTATTTTTTATTGCTAAAATACCGATTCATTAATTGTACCGCTTTGTCAATTTCATTTTGCGGTGTTTTCTGTGTCTTTTTTTGAAATCCGTTAAAAAGTACAACAAGTTGTCCTTCATCAAAGCAGCAAAAAATCCTGTAGATGTTCGATTGATACTCAACACGAATTTCATAAAGTCCGTCAGTTCCGGTGATATGGTCTAAAAACTTTTTAGGAACCCGGTCTACTTGTTTAATCAGTTCGAAAACATATTGTATTTTACCTTTGACTTTTTGATCTTGCTTTTGGTAAAACTCAATAAAGTGGTTCTCGTAGAAGATAATCTTTCTGCTCACTTAGCAAAGTTATCTCAAAAGATAACATTTTCCAAATTTTTGTTGGATGATTTTGTTTATTCTAAATGCACCACAACTTGTTTATATACGGAACTTATATCAGCCTTACCTGCTGTCACTATCAAATATAAATGAATTTGTTAATAATTGTAGTTGCAATTACAGATACCCCTGACGAAATACTGTTCAAACTATGTCCTCAAAAAACACTAATAATACTCAATTTCCCGGCTTATGGTTCCAAGCTCAAAGACCCCTCCATCAAACTTGTCTTTTACTACCGTGGTTTTGGTAATCCAGTTATTGTTAGTGTCAAAAGTATATTCATAGGTAGTTTCAGATAATTTTCTGGTGTTCAGGTAGGAAGTTCGTTTAATTAAATGGTCTTTTTCGTCATAGACTAATGTATGCGTTTGAAAAAGCGCCCCTTGCCTGTACTGGTGTTCTTCAATTAGCCTGTTATAATCATCATAGTGGTATGTGGTTTCCCTAAAGGGTTTTCCTGACCTGGTATGGGTTTCAGCAGTGAGTTGCCTGTGTTTATTGTATTGAAATGTAATTGTATCATTTATTGTTGCCGTTTGTCTTTTTTCAAGGTTTCCGGTATCGTCATAATAATAGAACTCATGAAATGTATTGTAAAACAACAGGTTTTCCTGTGGTATTTCTTCCCGCAGCCTTGTTTTTTCCTTATACTTGTCATTTTTAATCTCAAACAAATGGGTAGATGCCGGCGATTTACTGACACCTGCATTGGTTTTTTGGTACTGTTCTTCTTTGATCAGCCGTTCTTTTGAATCGTAATAATACTTTCTAAGATTTAACTCGTCTTCAGTTGTTATAAGATTTCCGAGTCTGTCATAAGTATTAACCAACTTAACAGTAACAGAATCTGCCAAAACATGGTTTTCTAACAATCGCTTTTCTCTCCTTTTATAAATAACTGTCCTTTCCAAATCTTTTTTTCCGTGAAAAAAAAATGCACGGGAATGATAATTTGAATTTGTAAGTAAGTAGCCTTCAGGTGTAAATGAAATATCAAAATCCAGACTTTTTTTGGTGGCTAAAGGATTTTGTGTTGCCTTGTATTGCACCACATTTTTTACATTTCCCCGTAAATCAAAATCACTTACACGATTGAGCCCTTTGGCGGTAAAGTAGTCATACTGTGGGTAATTAAAAGGGTTTTCTGCTTTGTTCAAATATTCATAACCCCCGCCACAAGCGGTAATCATTGTAAATAAAGCGGCAAGTAATATTAATTGTGCGGCAAAAAGGGAGTGCTTTTTTATTGATTTCATTTGGCAACTTCAGTATTTCTAAGGATGTAATTGCAGTGGTTGATGTCATTTTTATTTAAACTTAAAGTGCCCACTACGGTTACAACCTGGTCTGTTTTAAAATTCTGCGATTTATTGAAATGAAGTTCGATAATGGTTTCAGGTCCTGCTAACCCGCAAAAAAAACAGGTTGCAAACGGCTCTCTTGAAAGGATGAATATTTTCCGGTCTTTATCATCTACCAAATCCAATATATACCCTTTAATTTCAATTTTTTTTCCTTCCAATGCCTTCACCGATTCGCCAAAATCAGGGATTAAAACAGAGTCGCCTATCTGATCAAGATACTCCATATTAAAATTTACATCAGCAAGTTCAGACCAGGTCACCCACTGTTGTTGAGAATAAGTATGAACACTTATTAGCAAGGTAATAAGCAGAATAAAGGGTTTATTTTTCATTGGTCAATATTTTAGAAACATTTAATTTAAAGAGCGGGATAACCGCAAATGCTGCGGCTATAATCAATAACGCTAAAATGGCCAGCAAGATATAAATTTCAGACAAGTTAAAAAACTGCCCGCTCAGAGTGTATTTAAACTCGGTATCCAGATAATTGTAAAGAACAAAAACCCCCAGTCTGCTCATAAGAATCCCCAGTATAAATCCAAGTACACCAATAATAAGCCCTTCAATAAAAACAACTGTTATTATTTGTGATCGGCTTGCGCCATAAACGCGCATCAAGGCAAGTTCATAACGCCTGTCCCTCACGATTCTGTATAAACTAATAAAAATACTGAACACAGAGATGATTAAGATAACAAAGGCAATCACACTGATAATCTTTACACCAATACCGGTAAAATTATACAAACGTTCCATTTCATAACGTGTCAATGCCGCCTGCATATTGGTATCAGAATTGATAGTACGGGGAAGTTGCATAAAACCCATCGGACTTCTGAATTTTACCAACAAAGCCGTAATTTCCCTGTTATCATCTTCCTGCTCAAAAAGCTGTTCATGGGTTGCTTCCTCAAGGTCGTGTTGATGGTGGTCATCGTGAATTTTCCAGACCGTTTCCAAAGGGGTAACTATCAAATTGTCCAAAACTGAATTTGTTGCCTCAAAGATGCCCACTACTTTTAGCTTGTGGTCATCGTGTTTTTCAATGCCGTCTTCTATCAGTCCGTGTGAACCGGTTATTTCATCATTTATTTGCAAACCGGTATTGGTAGCTACATTGGCCCCTAAAACCACTTCCAGTATATGTTTAAAGTGTTTCCCTTCATTGACGGTTGCCCCATACAGATTTATAAACTCCGGAATTGTACCAACTATGCGGTAGCCTTTATAATTATCACCGTATGAAATGGGAATGGCCCTCTCCACAAGCGGATGTTTGCCTATTTTTTGAGCCTCTGCATAGTTGATGTTCCCGGTAGGGTTGTCAATATGCAACACCGAAGAGAGAATCAGTTGCAACGCACTCCCCTTTGCCCCTACTACCATATCGATTCCTCCGGTGTTCTTTTGGGTCCTTTCGGCGAAATTTTCTTGTATATGCAGTGACATGGAAATTAGCCCGGCACTCAATGCTAATAAAACCAAACTCAAAAAAGCATTGAGCGGTTTTGAGAGGATGTTTTTATAACTTAACTTAAACAGGTTCATAAGGTTAAAATTTTATCAAACATTGCATTGATGCGCTTGTCATGGGTAATTAGGACCAGATTGGCATTTTCTGCAGCAGCTGCTTCCTTGAGCAAAGAGATTACTTTTTCGCCATTGTCATCGTCCAGATGGGAAGTGGGCTCATCAGCAAGTATAACAGAAGGTTTGTTGATCATCGCTACAGCAATGGAGAGGCGTTGTTTCTGGCCTTCACTAAGCTGAAGCACGTTTTTGTTTTTGAGGTGATGCATTTCCAGCCGTTCCAAGATCTCGTCTATACGTTCTATGGAGGCAGACGATTTTGAAAAAAACAATTTGGCCTCTATATTTTCCAGCACACTTAGGGATTGTATAAAACTTGGTTTTTGAAAAACAATACCAATATGCTTGCCGCGGAAAAGGTCTTTTTCCTTTTCATTCATTGTTGCTGTATTTGTGTTGTTAATGGTCACACTCCCCCCATTTACCGAAAGCAGCAGGCCCAGTATGTGCAACAAAGTGGTTTTTCCTATTCCTGAAGGTCCGCTGATCAACAGGTCTTCAGAACTGCTGAGTGTGATGTCGGGAAACCGGAAATCCGGTCCGTCCTTATATTTAAAATAGATGCCTTTGGTTTCTATCATTCCGTATGGGTTTATTCAGTTGTAAAATTGACAAATTACCTGTTTGAAAATTTTTGCATAATAATAATCAATTTTAATACTCTAATCCACATTTTTAAATTAAATATATCGGAAAAAGCATCTTCTTTAAGACATCTGCCATATCAATCAGGAATAAATCAACCTCTAAAGGCTTCGTTAAAACACTTGTTAATAAATCTTGCAAACAGTATTTTAGCAAGCCTATGCAAAAATATAAACTTCCCTATTATTTTACTTTACTCATTATCCTGTTCGGCTTTACACTTTCAGCCCAGCAATTTCCCGTTACCGGGAAAATCATCGATGGCGAAGTTGGGTTTCCACTCGAATTTTCAACGGTTTCCCAACTTCATGTTGCTGACAGCACCCTAATCAACGGTGTCGCTGCCGATCTTAACGGTGAATTTGAACTAATTGCCAGCCCGGGCACTTACCTTTTTCGTTTTGATTATTTGGGATATACAACGGTATATCGGGAAGTCACCATAGCTGATGCTCCTGTAAATTTAAGAAACATCCGTATGGATACAGGCGGTCAACAATTGGATGAAGTGACTATAGTCACTGCCGCGCGCCTCTTTCAAACCGACATCGATAAACGGACTTATAATGTAGAAAACAACGTGCTCACACAAGGTGCAAGCGCTTCAGAATTGCTCAACACCCTCCCTTCCATTCAGATTGATGAAGAAGGCGGCATCACTATGCGGGGGAGCGGTAACGTGTTGATTTACATCAACGGCCGGCCCACAAATATGACCAGTGAGGAAATGGAAAACATTCTTGCGCAGTTTCCTGCAAACAGCATCAAGGAAGTGGAACTCATCACTAATCCTTCCTCCCGCTATGACGCACATGGCGTGGGCGGGATTATCAACTTAATCCTAAAGAAAGACCAACGTATGGGCTTTAACGGCTCCATAAACGCCTCTGTGGGAACACGTGATAAATACCAGGGTGGGATTAACCTCAATTATGCTACCGGAAATGTCAACTTTTACGGGTCATACAACTATCAGTTTCGCAGTTTGTTTGAAGAAAGCGAAAGTATAAGGCGCACCACAGACCCAACTGTATCACCCCTACTCGACCAGGATTTCAATACTCAAAACGAAAACCAGTCCCATTTGATTCGCGCAGGAATGGATTATGACATCACTGAAAACATCACCTGGGGAGTCTACGGTCAGTTAAACCGCTCCTCCCGTGATCGTTTGCGTATATACAACCAAAGGCATTTAAACCAAAACTCCCAGCTTGACAGCCTGTTTATCAGGACCCTTACTGAAGACCAGTTTTCACGGAATATTGAAGTGGGAACAACTTTGGACATCAAGCTGGACACTTTGGGACAAAGGCTCTATGTTTCGGTAAGTTATGCAAACAATACCCAGGAACGCACCGAGTTTTTTGATCAGCGTTTTTTTGATTCCTCAGGAACTGAAGTACCCGAGAAATTTCAGGATCAAATTTATGGTCGCCCGCAGGATACCAATTTGTGGATTGCCCAACTTGATTACATCAAGCCACTCAACAAAAATGCCCAGATGGAAGCCGGTTTAAAAAGTACCCTCTCTTATTACCAACCTGCCCAAACCTTTGAGCAACTGGATTTAAGCACCGGAATGTATGTGCAGAACGACACCATTGCCAACCGCTTTCCGTTTGACGAAGAGGTGCATGCCGCTTATGCCATTTACAGAAACACCCTGGGAAAAGTGGGCTTTCAATTGGGCGCAAGAGCTGAATGGACCAACACCGAAGGGTTTGATGAAAACTCACAGACCACCTATAAAAACAACTATTTTGATCTGTTTCCCAGTGCATATTTGACTTATGCTTTAAGCGAAAACGATGAATTTACTGTCAATTACAGCCGGCGAATTAATCGCCCCAGCTGGGGGCAACAAGCACCTTTCTATAATGCACAGGATTTACTGAACACCCGCCTTGGAAACCCCTTTTTACAACCTGCATATACTGACAGTTATGAACTGGGCTACAATCGTGACTGGGAAAAAGTGCTCCTTAGCGGAACGCTTTATCACCGCCGTACTAATGATGCGATGACACGGATTATCGGTTTCCTGCCCAACAATGCAGCTGTTCAGCTCTGGGACAACGCCAATTACAGACGGGATACCGGCTTTGAGCTCATCAATCAGTTTCGGTTTTTGTCAACGCTGGACGCTACCCTTACGGGGAATTTATTCTACTCTGAAATCAATGGAAGAAACATCCGTGAGAATTATTTCAATTCAAATTTTAGCTGGACGCTCAATTTACTGACCAACTGGGTATTGCCGGACATTGCCACTATTCAACTCATGGCAGATTACCGCGGCCCGATTGCGCTTCCGCAAGGAAAAATTGACCCAATGTATGGTGTGAATATCGGTGCCCGCAGAGACCTGTTTAACCGCAGGGCAACCGTGAGTGTAAACGTAAGCGACGTCTTCAATACTAGAAGATTCAAAATTCAAACCGATGACGCCGTGTTTTCACAAACCAGAAGGTTTAACCGCGAGAGCCGCATAGCCACTGTGGCATTTACCTGGCACTTTGGTGGATTCAGGGAACAGGAACGCGTGCAACGGGAAACTTATAGCGATGACCCGTTTTAAATTACTACCGTTAGCTTAAAACATTTAGATACAAAGTATTTTGATAATCTTTGTGTAACTTAGTGCCTTAGTGACCCTGCCTGCCGAAGCTTTAGCGAAGGCTGGATAGCTTCATTTTTTCTACTAACATTTCTGGCAGCTATCGGAAACATGGTCGCTAAGAACTCACGTTAAGTAACATAAATACATTCCGCATTTAATGAAAACCTCCACTGTAAGCCAACTAAAAAAAGAACTGTACTATCGCTCTAAAGAAGAAATGTTAGAGCTATGCCTGCGCTTGTCCAAATTCAAAAAAGAAAACAAAGAGTTCCTCACCTACCTGCTGTTTGAGGCACAGGATGAAAGCGGGTATATTGAAAGCGTAAAGCGTGAAGTGGAT
>NZ_JCBCCK010000124.1:0-20053 GCF_059864935.1 Planktosalinus sp. | reverse complement strand
GCTGCCGCAGAAGCAGCTCTGGCCATTGCTATTATCATCAACCTCTACAGACAGATTAGTTCTGTGGAAGTGAAAGACACTGAAATCATGAAGTTTTAACCCATAGAACCTATGAACCTGAGATATATATTTTTAATCCCACTCATTCCTTTTGTTGTTTTTCTATTTCTGGGATTTTTTAATCATAAAATAAAACCGGAGGCCTCCGGATATATTGGTGTACTGGGATTGGGCATTTCCACAGTGCTTTCTTTTTATGCGGCCTATGAGTATTTTTTTGTCTATGGAAAAGTGGCCGGGGTGTACCAAACTTTTGTTGAAAAAACCGTTTGGATGAATTTTACGGAAACCCTGCACATTGATATGGGAATACTTGTTGACCCCATTTCTGTAATGATGCTGCTGGTGGTTTCCACTGTCTCCCTGATGGTGCATATCTATAGCAGGGGCTATATGAAAGGGGATGAGGGCTATACCCGGTTTTTTGCCTATCTGTCTTTATTTTCTTTTTCTATGTATGGCCTCGTTCTGGCAACCAACTTGTTTCAGATTTATATTTTCTGGGAACTGGTGGGGGTTTCCTCTTATCTGCTGATTGGGTTTTACTATACCAAAACCTCGGCCATTGCCGCAGCCAAAAAAGCCTTTATCGTCACTCGCTTTGCCGATATGGGATTCCTGATAGGAATTCTAATTATCGGGTATTATACCGGTACTTTTGATTTTGAAACCTTGAACAATCCGGAAGGAAGTGCCATTTTAAACTGGGCTTCAACTTCTTTTATGGGGCTTTCAGTAATTACCTGGGGCTTGATACTCATTTTTATGGGAGGCGCAGGCAAATCGGCTATGTTTCCTTTGCATATCTGGTTGCCCGATGCCATGGAAGGCCCCACGCCGGTTTCGGCTTTGATTCATGCGGCGACGATGGTGGTTGCAGGAGTCTATTTGGTTGCCCGGCTCTTCCCGATGTTTTATTTTGTGGAAGAAGGGTTTGTACTCAATATTGTGGCTTATGTGGGCGCGTTCTCGTCCTTGTTTGCAGCAATTATTGCCATTACACAAACTGACATCAAACGGGTACTGGCCTTTTCGACCATGTCTCAAATTGGTTATATGATGATGGCGCTGGGAGTTTCGGGCTACGACGGTCATGAAGGCCTGGGTTATATGGCTTCGATGTTCCATCTTTTCACACACGCCATGTTTAAAGCACTCTTGTTTTTGGCTGCAGGTTCAATAATCCACGCAGTACATAGCAATTACCTTAAAGACATGGGCGGACTGCGAAAGTACATGCCCATTACAAACATCACCTTTTTAATAGCCGCATTGGCCATTGCCGGGATGCCGCCGCTTTCAGGGTTTTGGAGTAAAGACGAGATTTTGGTAGCCGCTTTTGAACACAATACCCTCCTTTATGGTGTTGGTTTACTCGTTGCCGGACTCACCGCTTTTTATATGTTCAGACTCTATTTTGGTATTTTCTGGGGAAAAGAAACAGAGTACAAACACAAACCAAAAGAATCTCCCGCATCTATGACGATACCCTTGCTTGTTTTGGCGGTATTGAGCATCGTGGGTGGGTTTGTTCCATTTAACAAACTGATTACAGCAGACAGAATGACCTTTGATTTACACCTCAACTATCCGCTTGCTATTGCTGCCGTTGGTGTGGGGCTTGCCGGGATTGTACTTGCCGTGATTTTCTACAAAAAAGAGAACACGCTGGCCGACCGCTTTTCACATGCCTTTGGACGATTATATAGCTGGACAAGCAATAAGTTTTATGTGGATGAAGTCTATCTGTTTATTACCAAAAAAATACTCTTTAAAAGAGTTTCGGCACCGATTGCTCAATTTGACAGAAAATTTGTTGACGGAACCATGGAAGGCATAGGAAATAAAACGGTGCAACTCTCTGATAAAATCAAAGGCTTGCAATCAGGACGGTTTCAGGATTACGCTTTTGCATTTATAGGAGGGGTTGTCGTGCTGGCTTTGGTGGTTATTTATTTTTGGAAAGGATAGTAACAAAGTGCAGCCTGACTAAAAACTATGAAAAAGGAATTATTGAATTAAAAGAGATGAACTTATAAACTAGAGTATGGATATTTTATCACTTTTTGTTGTTGTACCGGTACTGACGATTATAGCATTACTATTTACAAAAGGGCTGAAACAAGCGCGTCAGGTGGCTATGGGAGGAAGTATAGTACAGTTGGGTATGGCTGTGAATCTGCTGTTTGCTTATTTCAGAGAGCGGGCAGTGAGTGAGGAAACCATGCTGTTTACTAAAAATGTGGTTTGGTTTAAAGACCTCAATATCAATTATGCCATTGGGGTAGATGGTATTTCCATATCCCTGATATTGCTTACGGCTATCATTGTCCTGGCCGGTGTGTTTATTTCGTGGAAAATCGATGACCTTCCCAAAGAGTTTTTTGTTTCGCTATTGGTGCTGGCAACGGGTGTTTACGGGTTCTTCATTTCTCTGGATCTTTTTGTGATGTTTCTTTTTTATGAAGTAGCGGTCATCCCTATGTTCTTGCTCATCGGGATTTGGGGTTCGGGTCCAAAGGAGTATGCAGCTATGAAACTTACCCTGATGCTGATGGGCGCTTCGGCTTTGCTGCTGGTGGGTATTTTGGGTATTTATTTTAATTCGGGTGATGCCGGAGGGGCACTCACCTTCAATATTTTCGAAATTGCTCAGGTAAACATTTCCGCGGAAGCGCAACGATTGTTTTTCCCGCTCACTTTTATAGGTTTTGCCGTGCTGGGAGCCTTGTTTCCCTTCCACACCTGGTCTCCTGACGGTCATGCTTCTGCACCCACGGCGGTGTCGATGTTACACGCCGGGGTGTTGATGAAGCTGGGAGGCTACGGCATCTTCAGGGTATCAATGTTCCTGATGCCTGAAGGGACTTTGGAATGGTCGTGGTTCTTTATCATTTTGTCTGCCATAGGGGTTGTGTATGGTGCATTTGCAGCTCTAAGGCAAACCGATTTAAAATACATAAACGCCTATGCCTCAGTGAGTCACCTGGGGATGGTCACTTTTGCTTTGCTGGTGCTTAACAAAACCGGATGGAACGGAGCCATTTTGCAGTCGCTTTCTCATGGCCTGATGACGGCCTTGTTTTTTGCACTCATCGGGATGATTTATGAGCGCACCCATACGCGGGACATCAATAAACTGGGAGGTTTACTAAAAGTAATCCCTTTTATTTCGGTGACTTTTATGGTTGTGGGTCTGGCTTATCTGGGCTTACCCGGATTCAGTGGCTTTGTGGCCGAAATGAACATTTTTGTCGGTGCTTTTCAACACGAAGATATGTTCCACAGGGTGACCACCATTATCGTGATCTCAGGTATCGTGGTGACAGCGGTTTTCCTGCTGCGTGTGATAGGCATTATACTGATGGGAAAAGTGAGAAATCCTGACTATTTGAAATTACCCAAAGCCACCTGGTATGAAAAAACGGGCATCGTGCTGCTTATGATTCCCGTAGTGGGGATTGGAGTGGCGCCGCTTTGGCTGAGTGATATGATTTTAGAGAGTTTGCAGCCTTTTATTCAAGGGTTTTTGTAGCTCTGGCGGTTTAGAGAAAAACTATGAAATAGGAGGGTTTATGAGACAAGGAAGAGTAGAAAATACAGTACTTAATTTAAATAAAAGAACATGAGTCTTGAAAGCTTTTTATTAATGAGACACGAAGTATTGCTTCTGCTGGGGGCATTGCTGTTGCTAATTGCTGAAATTTTTATAGCAAAAAACAAAAAGGGCAGTATTGTTCATCTGGCGGTATTTTTGTTTGGGGTGCATACTGCTGTGGGCTTTTTGAATCTTGAGGAAGGCAGCCTTTTTGGCGGAATGTTTCAGACAAACCCGCTCATTTGGTTTCTTAAGAATATGCTCAATACCGGGGTGTTTATTTTATTGCTGCTTTCTGCTGATTGGATACAGGAGCAAGTGGTTCAAAAAGACAAAGGAACCGAGTTTTTTGTGCTGATGTTCTTTTCGCTTTTGGGAATGTATTTTATGATTTCTTCAGGCGACTTTTTAATGTTTTATATTGGATTGGAATTGGCCACTTTACCGGTAGCGGCACTGGTTGCCTATGAAACTTTAAAACGAAAGTCAGCCGAAGCCGGGGTAAAGTTTATCCTCTCGGCAGGTTTTGCCTCGGGCACGGCCTTGTTTGGCATTTCATTGCTTTACGCCACCACAGGCTCTATATATTTTAACGAAATTGCCCAAACCATTTCCTCAAACAACCTGACCATTTTTGGGTTTGTATTGTTCTTTTCAGGCCTGGCTTTTAAAATATCACTTGTTCCCTTTCATTTTTGGACAGCCGATGTGTATGAAGGAGCTCCCATTAGTGTGACGTCTTATCTTTCGGTGATTTCAAAAGGGGCTGCCGTGTTTATTTTAATGATTCTCTTGTTTACGGTGATGAAACCCCTGATGGGGATTTGGGAAAACATGGTGTATATACTGGCTATAGCCACGATGACTGTGGGTAATCTATTTGCCTTGCGACAAAAGAACATCAAGCGCTTTTTAGCCTTTTCATCTGTTGCACAGGCGGGCTTTATTTTATTAGGCCTTATTACCGGCACCCAACTGGGGGCTGCCAATGTGATTTATTTTGTGTTGATTTACATCTTTTCAAACCTGGCCGCTTTTGGTGTGGTACAAGCCATTTCACTAAAGACAGGGAGAGAAAACATAGAGGATTACAACGGATTGTACAGAACAAACCCCAAACTCAGCCTGGTGATGATGCTGGCTTTGTTTTCTTTGGCAGGCATACCGCCGGTAGCCGGATTTTTTGGGAAGTTTTTCCTTTTTACTGCTGCAGCCAGCCAAGGGTATTATCTGCTGGTGTTTTTGGCAGTAGCCAATATGACCGTCGCTTTGTTTTATTATTTAGTGGTGTTGCGGGCGATGTTTATCAGGACAAATGACAACCCCATTCCGTTTTTTAAAAATAAAACCTATATGCGACTGGGGCTTGTCGTTACCGTTGCCGGAATCTTAGTGCTGGGGGTTTACAGCCCACTGTATCAGTATATCTTTGAGTTAACCAGTATTTTTAAATAAAGAATTATGCCACTAGAAGGAAAACACGCATTTGGAAGTATCGGGGAAACCCGTGTGACTTTTGTTGAAAAAAAGATCGATCAGGACCGTGTGACCTTTTTGAAAAAACTACTGGAACACAACGGTTTTGAAGTGATTGTGGAAGAGGAAAAAAGAAAAACTGAAGAAGACCCCCAGCTTTATACCCTAGGCGTTACAGACATGGTTTTTAATCCCACGGTGTATGTTTTTGAACGCAAACTCAACACCTTTGACGGAAGAAAGGTCACTCAGGACTACTGGCTGCAACGCAGCGAAGACACCAACCCCCATTACTGGAGCGACGGGAATGAACAAGGTTGAAAAACGTTGTAATGAGTGGTCAGCCTGCCCGCCGAAGGCTGGTGGCAATGGGCAGCTTTAGAAATTTATCTCTCCGCCTTGCTCCGCCAAAAGACGGAATCAAGAGGCGATGCTTGTAGCCCTAAATCATAAAGATTTAAATGTCTTTTTTCTCTATTCTATATTCTCTTTTCTTTTTTGAGTTAAAAAACAATACTCCAAATCCCCCGCACTTCATTTTCTTCATAGCCGGTTGCCAGGTCGTCGGGATACAGCCACTTGATTTTATTTAGCACGTTTGGGTCTAGTCGTTCCTGTTTACCGTGGCATTGCAAACACATACTGTTGGTCACAATGGGGTAGTAGAAACGGGTTTGGTCGCCTGTAGGGAGTACCACCGGTTTGGGGTCTTGACCGGCGTCAATCTCTTTTTGAAAATGGGCGATGTAATAGTGCTCTTCTTCATTGGCTGCATTGTCAGGATTGCGGTTTTTGTCACTCACCCTTTTGATTACAGCTCCGTGTTGCTCTTCCATTTGCTGAGTGAGCGGTATGGCTTCAATATTACAAAACTCTAGGGCGTGTAAAGTTCCATTTTTTTGAATGGCACCCATCAGGTTTTGCCCAAGAAGTTGTTTGGTGGAGAGGGCATAGTCCAGACCGATTTCAGCCTTTTGTTCCAGGGTATTTTTATACGTTTCGTTTTGACCCATTCCTTGACGCTTTCTTTTGCCTTGTCTGTCGGGTTGCGTTTCGTCCAGTGGATTGTGCTCATACAAATAATCGGCAATCTGCTCCAGGGCATCCTGTGGAAATTTCTGATAAGGCATCAACCCAAAATTGTGAATGGCACCCGGCATTTTGGCAATGTCTTCTGAAGGTTTTTCAAGAAAAGCCATAAAGTCATTGACAAAAGAATCCTTTGTAGTGTTTTCGTCAATATAATGGGTTTGTATCATAGTCATTGGCGGTGCGATGCGGTTTTCCCTTCCCACACCCTGGGGAGCATGACACACATAGCAATGGGTTTCCATCAGTTTTTTGCCCGGATGCTCAACAATAGCAAGCACATCGTTGGTTTCCCGGGCATCATACTGCTCGGTTTTGTTTTTACAGCTGCTGAATACAAAGGCTAAACTTAGAGTGAGAAGTACAAGTTTCATAAAGGTTTACATTTGAAACATAAAAATACAAAGAATGTATGTTTTGGTGTGTAACAAGGGTTACTTTAGACATAAATAATTTCAGCTAAAAGTTAATTTTTAAAAATAAACCTGTTTTTTTATGAAATATCACCTTAACTGTATATTTTTAAAAAATTATTGATATAGGGTTTGTTTGTGTAAAAAACCTTTGTAGTCAATAGTTTAACGTCCCTTTTATACTTAAAAATTGTTTTGAAAACACGCCTGTTCACATACCTGTTGCTGGTCTTATTTTCTGTAGGGTTTTCACAAAACCGCGATACTTTTTGTTTAAAACTGTACGCTATAAATGCGTTGCTTCAGAAAAACCATTACGCCCCCAAGGCCATTAACAATGCCTTATCTGAATATTTGTACAGTACGTTTATCAGCCATCTCGACCCTGATGAACTGATTTTTATGCAGCACGAAATTGACAGCCTTTCGAAATACAAACTCCTGCTGGATGATGCCATTTTTAATACAGACTGTGATTTTCTTAATGATTTTATTGGTTTTTACAAAGGCGGACTGGAGCGGCAGCTCTCACTTTTAGAAGAGTTAAAGGAAGAAACCTTTCACCCGGAACTGGCTGACACACTCCGGTTTGTGGACAAAGGTAATTTTTACAATGACCCCGTACAAATCAAAAACGTATTCAAAAAGCGTATTACCCACAGGGTTCTGGACCGGGTGGTACGCTCGGGAAGTAACAAAGATTCATTGTATCAGCAATTGCCACTTGTGGCCAAAGACCTCAGTTTACAGGAAATAGAAAACCTGCAATGCCGCATTGAAAATATGCTCAACCCCAATAACGGGCTGGACAATTATGTGCTGGATTTGTATGCCAATGTGTTTTCGGGATATTTTGATCCCCACAGCAATTATTTTAATTTGGAATCCAGAAATGAGTTTTTCAATTCCCTCACTTCAGGAACGCTCAGTTTTGGCTTGATTATGGAAATGGACGGCTCCAATGTTGTGAGTGTCAACGATATACTTGCCGGCAGTCCTGCATTTCGCGATTCACGTATAGAAAAAGGAGACCAACTCATCAGGGTACAATACAAGGACAATACCTATGACGTAAACTGTGTCAATATGAATGTGGTCAATTCCATGTTTTATTCAGATGCCTATAAAAACCTGCTGCTCACCTTTAGAAAGAAAAACGGGGTGGACTATGAAGCCCGTTTGCAGAAAGAAATGCTCAAGAATTATGAAAACTCGGTTTTCAGCTTTATCATTGAAGGGAAGAAAAAACTGGGCTACATCAATGTACCCACTTTTTATAGCAACCTGGAAGGCAATACCACCAATGTGTACAACGATTTTCTCTTTGAACTCAACCATTTAAGAAGTGAAGGGGCCAAAGGCTTTATCATTGACCTGCAGTACAACAGCGGCGGAGATATGATACAGGCATTTTATATGATCAGCCTGTTTATTGATGTGGGGCCCATTGCGCTTTTAAAGCACCGCGAAAAAAGTTTCCATCTCATATACAACCTGTTAGAGAAAAAGCTGTTCAGTGAACCTATGGTTGTTTTGATCAACGGCTATACCGGTTCGGCCAGCGAACTTTTTGCCGGTGCCATGCAGGACCACAAACGGGCAGTTTTACTGGGGCAACTCAGTTATGGCAAGGGCACTATGCAAACCCTGTTTCCCATTGATGAAGAAAACCCAGACAGTGAGTTGCTCAAAGTCACCATAGAAAAAATGTTCAGGCTGGACGGAAAGAGCCACCAGCTTACAGGTATTGAACCTGATTTAGTCACCCCGACCTTGCTGGAGCCCCTGTTTATCAGAGAGCGTGATTATGCCCGCGCACTGGAAGTTGAAGATGTGGGGGAAGTTCATAAAAATAAAAAGAAACTACCGGCTTCACACCGCCGCGCTATAGCAGCAGGACAGGAGCGCATTGCCAAGAGACCGCATTACCTCGAAATCAGTTCGCTTAACGCTTTACTCAGTCAACATCTGGCTGAAGAACGCCATTTGCCACTCGACTTTGAATCGGTGTTTCAGGCCATAGAAAAGGAAAACAGGCTTTTCTCCGGCTTTTATAAAAATATTGAAAATACTTATCCGCTGCAACTTCAGGTACTCAACAAAGACAAAATGACCATGAAGTATGACCCCTTGCTGGAAACCATGGCAGAAGGCAACAAACAACGTGTGCTGGCCAGCCCCGATGTTTTTGAAGCCGCTTATGTGCTTTGGGATATGCTTTAGGAGATCTGAGGCTTTAGACGTGAGATGTGAGACGGTTTGAAGTTAGATGTATGAAGTTGAAGTACTTAATTTCATTCTATGCCATTTCATACAACCGCTCCATAAGAACTTTTACATCTCTCTCCGCCTGAACAAGCCCTTTTACAAAACTGTCAGGAAAGTTTACTTCCTCGTGCAGGTTACGGTAATACTCGATTCCCTGCAGTAATCCATTGCCAAAAGCCTCCAGGTTTCTGCTTGCTTTCTTGTCTTCAGGATTGAACTCGTCATGCAGTTCCTGATAATAGGCTACATACAATTCCAGTTCCCTCACAAACATATGGGGCCGTGATTTGTTGGTCACCAGGTTTGCCCGCCCATAGATGTGGTCTGTCATTTCCTTTAAAGTGGCAATTTTTGAATAATTGGTAATATTGGGTCCCGGGCAAATGGTCACACCCGGCAGCTTTTTTACAAAAGGGCTCTTGTATTTCAGTGACGCCGAATTGCTAAGCCCAATACAGAGACACTCCTTATCCAAAACTTCATCAGCTTGTTTGTGGTAATCTTCCGGTGAGAGTCCGGCAGATCGGAGTTGTTTTAATTTAAGCTTCTGGTATTTAATGGAAGCTGTACAGATGGGCTCTTTGGTAAATTCGGTATTGGAAACCAGGTATTTTTCGGTGCAGGGGCTTCCCGGTTTTCCATCGCTGATGCGTTTTTTCATTTCAAAGTCTGAGCTGGTGTTTTTCAGGTAATTAAACCGCACACCCAATGGTGATTTTTTGCTCAGCACCACATCTCCTTCTGCTGCTTTGCTGAGCAATTGCAGTGTATCTTCATCAACTGTGGTCGCCTCCCGGCAAAGTAAAAAAGGAGTTCCCCAGCCGGTGCTGTCTATTCCATAACGGCTGTGGAGCAATTGTGCCTCCTCAAAGGTGCCAATTCCGCCCTGAACAGTAATTTTAAGTGGATGTGGCTCATCAAACCCGTCCAGACCCTTGGCCTTGATGGCAGGATTATACAGCCCGAACAACTCTTGGGCAAGCTCCAGCCTTTTTTGGTAAAACTCTTCCAGTATAGGGCCCAGCAGTAAGCCTTGTGTAGCAAAAGCATGGCCCCCGCAATTCAATCCGGACTCAATGCGAAACTCACTCACCCAAATCCCTTTTTTGGCCAGATACTTCCCTTGTATGAGTGCCGAGCGGTAATCGCTCACCTTGATGACTACCCTCTTTTTAAACTGCCCCGGTGCTTCAGCGTCAAACTCGTTAAATCCTTCCAGGTAATTGTACAAACGCGGATTCATCCCTGCTGAAAATATCACCGCAGAATCTTCCAAATCACTTTTGGCGTAAGCCCTTAAAGCTTCCAGTGCATCTGAGCCATTTTCTATGGGGTTTCCCGCTTTGTTCAGGTTGTTTTTATCCACTTTGGTCATGATGTTCACTTCAATACTGCCCGGTTTAACCGCACTGCGCAAATAGTTCTCCAGGATTTTTTTCTCTGAAGTATTGGTCGTTTGTACAAACCTGAGGTAGGTCTCTTTCAGCTTGCTGTCATCGGGAAGCATTTCAAAGTATTTGACAATGTCAGACCCGGTTTCAAAGGCGGCTTGTTTTATTTTCTCCACCTGCTCCTGTATATTTCGGTGCATCAGATTGAGGTAATCTGTGATGCGTTTGGCACGAAAAAAGTCTTCTTTAGGGGTAATGGGGCGGTAGGGTTCCCCGATTTTTTCATAATAGTATTTGCGCATCGTTTCAATCAGGTTGTCTTCAATGATCGAAAGCGCCGAAGTCACCCCAAAAGCGGCCACTTTTATGGGAGAATCAATGGTAAAAGCAATACCCATCACGGGTATGTGAAAATAATGAGGTGTTGTATACTGCATGGAATGATTTTTTTTTAAGCCGATAAAGGTGGACATTCTAAATCAACCGGCATATGAGCAAAGTCATAAGTACAAAAGAAAGAACTTTGGAACAGGCAACTTCCAGCTCTCCAATTTTGTGACACAGGACTGCAGGACGCTTGTCCGCTGAAGGCTGAAAAGACCTATGACAGCCTTTTACGGCAAAACTAGTTGACCATTAACCATTAACTAGTCACCCAATAACAATTAACCAATCAAAAAAAACCATACTATTTGTCATTCAAAAGGAGCGATAGCGAAGTGGACCTGCCGGTAGGCAGAATCGCATAGCAGTGTTGTGCTTTTCACTATTTAATACTTTCTTTTCTAAAAGTAAAATTCACCGGACTATTTATGGATGCTCAATACCGGCACCTCCAGATAGTTGATAAGTTGTTCAGTGATACTGGGCGAGAAAATCTGAACTAGACCCGGTTTTCCGGCGGTCGCTATGGAAAACAAATCGATTTCTGTTTTTTTCATAAAGTAACGTATGCCGCGCTCTTCATTGAGTGCATTGTATGTATGCTTTATACAACTGTTTCCATAAGGTTCGCAAAATTTACCCAGCCGCTTTTCAATTTCAGCCGTTTCAGTAAAATGGTAGGGTGTGTTGATATACAAGAGATGCAATTGTGCTCCAACCAATTCTGAAAACTTAAGGATTTGTTTGAAAGCATTTTTCTGGTCTTCCTCAAAGGTCGAGGCAAATGCGATATTTTTAATAACATCGCTTGCCGGCTTTTGTTTTATAATGAGTGTGGGAACAGTAACGCTTCTTAAAACTTTGTGTGCGTTTGACCCAATCTGGAATGCTTTAACCCCTTTTGTGCCATGAGAACCCATTATGATAAGGTCAAAATCCTTGTCCTTAATGTGTTCTGAAACGTTTTCAACACCAATGTTATATACCAAGGATTTTTTGGTTTCTATACCCTCATTTTCAAACCTCTTTGTTAATCCATTCAGTTTTAAGTTTGCAATACCTATTTCCGCTTTTGTTTCCGGATATAGTTTTTCCTTTTCCAAAGGAATCTTCACCCAATCTATCGGGGTGTTGATTACATGCAGGACATGTACTCTTGCATAGGTTTTTTTGGCTATTTGCAAAACGTAATTTGCAGCGTGTTCTGATACTTCCGAGAAATCGGTAAGCAACAATATTTTTGTTTGAGTGTCCATAACCTTAATTTTTTATTATTGAATTTTTACTCGTTACTTTTTTGCGAAAGCATTTATTGACTTCGGGATCAACTTTTATCACCACTTTGGTCAAAATAGAATTTGCAACAGAACAAACCCCTCTATAATTGCGCAAATACTATCGGGCACAAACAAAGTTAAGTAGTTTAAATACAGCTAACTATGACATTTATCAAGAATAATTAGTCTTGGTGCTGTAGTTTGCAATAAATTTTCAGGAGCTAACAAAAGAAGCCTGTATGGTTTTGACACACAACAATATAATGATTTATATCATTTTTTTTGAATGCTTCCTTCACTACATTTAATAGCTGATTTTAAACACAAAAAAAATGAACCGTTCAATTATTGTATTACTGCTAATCATTCCGTTTGCCTTTAATGCGCAAACCGTAAAAGATGTTGATTTTGTAGCTCCTCTGGAAGACGGCTATGCTGCTGTTAAAAAAGGAGATTCCTGGGGATTCATTAATGAAGAAGGCGAGCTGGTTATTTCTTTCAGGGGTGATCTGGTAGCTAATGATCAAGCAACTGATCAGGTTGATATGGGAGTTGCCAGCCAACTATTTCCGGTTATGTGGGAGGATCGTTGTATTGTAAAAAGAATGAAAGAAGGCATTCCTTATTATGGCTATATCAATGCTTTCGGAGCTGTTGTCATAGAGCCAAAGTACTTAAATGTATCTATTTTTAAAAACGGATATGCCCTGGCTCTAAAAGTGGAAAAAACCGTTCTTGGAAAGAACGAGCCGCTGGGTAAACGAGTAGTCTCTTATACCTATGATGTTGTGCTGATTGATCGTGACGGTCAAGAGGTCAAATATCTTGCCGGCCCCTTTCCCGTTGCACTTTCTCCTGAGAAGTTAAAAACAGCTCCTCCCATTGTTGCCAAAGATGTATCTGAAAACCTCATAGCCGTGAGAATGCCTGATAAAAAATGGAGGGTATTTAAAATAGAGTAAATACCCATACTGATTTATATTCCTGTTTTTTATAACGATCAGGGTATCTGCAATAGGGAGAGCTGTTTTTTAAAATTAGTATTCATTTTCATGAAGTTTAAACGATGAAAAAAACAAGCAAAACACTTCCCATACTCACCGAGGAAAAAAGTTTTCTTTCAGGTCCCAGGTCCCGTATAAGTGAATTTATTTTTACACTGAAAGTAGTTTGGAATTTTGTAAAGGGTTTTCAAAAAATGCACTTCCTGGGGCCCTGTGTCACTGTGTTTGGCTCTGCCCGGTTTACAAAAGGCTCCCTATATTATAAACAAGCAGAAGAGGTTGGTGCTGCCCTTGCCAAACTAGGGTTTACTGTAATGACGTGTGGTGGTCCCGGCATTATGGAAGCGGCAAACAAAGGGGCATATCAGGCAGGGGGCTATTCAGTGGGTTGTAATATTGTACTGCCTTTTGAGCAAATCCCGAACCCTTATTTACACAAGTGGATCACCATACCTTTTTTTTTGTACGCAAGGTCTTGCTGGTAAAATACTCCTATGCCTTTGTTGTGATGCCGGGTGGAATAGGCACTTTAGATGAATTTTTTGAATCGCTTTTACTTATTCAAACCCAGATGATTCATCAATTCCCTGTTGTTTTGTTTGGTACCGAATACTATAAAGATATGATTGCACATCTGGAAAAAATGAAAATTGAAAAAAGTATTGATGTGTTAGATTTGGAAAACCTGCTAATCACAGATTCTGTATTGGAAATGAAACATTATATCAGTGAGCATGCCATTAAAAAATTTCGGTTGGTTGAAAAAGCCAACAAACAAAAATGGTGGTTGAGAGATACAGAACAGTAGTTTGAACACAAAATAAAAACACATACAAATGAAACTTTTAATCGTAACATTACTGGAAGAACACCGCAAAGAGATGTTGTCCATTTTTGAAGAGTCCGGAATTAGCGCTTTTAGCGCATCAGAAATTGAGGGTCATAAATTCACAACGGCAGCTGATGATTTTTTTAACGCAGAAAGTGAAATAAAAAGATCTTTATTGTTCTTTTCCTTTACCACAGAAGAGAAAATCACCCCTTTTTTTAAATTGGTGACCGCCTTTAATCACAATGCAGTAACTCACAACCCTTTACGGGTAATGGTATTGCCGGTGGAAAGGGCTATTTATTAAAAATTGTGTTAAAGTTTAAAAATTTGATATATATCAATATTTTTATGAATCATGATTCTTACTTTGGTACTGTCTAAAACGAGATACACCTTAAAAAGACGTCTCGATTTTAACACAATATATCCAATATTTTTGTTCCGGTAAGGAACAATAAATAATGGAGTTGGAAAGTGTCAAAAATACCTGTAAATTGGAAATTCATATTTTGACTTTAGGAAAAAATCGCTGGGTTCCCATTAAAATTTAGATGTGTTTTTAACACTTCCAGAAGGAAACAGGGAGCTTTTAGCTTCCTGTTTCTATTTTAAAAGGAGCATATCAAAAAGATTTAATTGTTAAAATGTTAAAACCGGAAACCTTGATTTTTATCAAGGTTTTTTTATGCTTTAATTTTTACTTTAGAGATGCCAAATTCAAATTAACCTGCTTCTTACTTGGCTCACTGAATATTAATTTTAAAGCCCGAAAACAGCAATGATACCCTTAAAATACAAGGAACGGTATAAAAGGATTTTACAACAAGATAAAATCTCTAAAGAAGATGTAAAGCAATTCACAGAAGCAGTAGAGCACTTTACAATTATTTATCCTGAGTGGGATAAAATAGAATTTAACTAATGGCCCTTTTATTGTCTTTGGGCAATTAATAACAATTTAGGTGTTTTAAAAAAAGACCTCTTTACTGATCAGGCGATTAAAACACGCTATCAAACGACCTTTCGCCCGGTGTTTAAATAACCAACGGGATGACAACATTTTAAAAAACATTAAAAATCTAAAATCATGACACTCGTAAAAACAAAAAAGCGCAGTTTGCCTGCAATTGGAAGAACGATGTTTGAAGATCCGTTTTTCACAGACTTCCTGGACATTCGCAAGAAACCTTTTCAATTAAACCGTCTCTTCAATGGCGACCATGACGACCTAGAGGCCAGTCCTGCAGTCAACATTAAAGACAACAAGAACAAATATGAAATTGAGTTGGCTGCTCCCGGTCTTTCCAAAGACGATTTCAACATAATCCTTGAAGAAGGCCTGTTGACCATTTCAGCCGAAAAAAAACTGGAACATGAAGAAGAAAAAGAAGGGTATGTAAAAAAAGAATTTAGTTTCAGTACATTTTCCAGATGCATGACCCTTCCTGAAACTGTTGATGAAGATAAGGATGTAAAAGCCTCTTATAAAGATGGTATTCTACACCTCACACTTCAGAAAAAAGAAGCTTTAAAAATGAAACCTGCTAAAAAAGTAAAGGTTTCATAAAGCTGTCAAGAGGTTGTTTGAACTTTAACCGAATCTGATTGGGCAAGTGACACAAACAAAGCCTGCAATCCACTAAACAGTTTCACTGCCAAGATATGCAAGCTTTAGCAAATAGCAGTCCTGCGATTCAAAAGAGTTCATACAACCTCTTTTATTTTGTTTTGCCACCAAGAGCTTCTTTTACCATCAGTAGTTCATAAATATTTTCCCGGTCTACTATTCCAATAAACTCATTGTTCTCAAGCACGGGGGCAACGTGACAGTTCTTAAGCATCATATTTTGGAACACTTCCTGTAAGGCCATTTCAGGATGCAGGGTGATGAAGTTTGTTTGCATAACACTAGACACCGGTGCTGTATTTCCATAATCAGACAAGCCCTTGATCAAGTCCTTTTTTGAAAGTATTCCCAACACTATTTTTTCTTTGGCCACTACAAAATCCTGTTCCTGACCGTCGAGCAATATTTTAACTGCATTTTTCAGCGGCTCCTCAGGGCGTAAGATGGTGAATTTTTTCATCAGTACGTCTTTGACTGTATGCCCGGTAAGGGCAGATTTTGTGGTTTCAAAACCAGCCTCGGCACTTGCCCCCAAATAAATAAACACCCCGATGAATACCAGCCAGATATTTCCGTAAAAACCGAGAAATACAAAAACAATGGCAAGAAACTGTCCCACACCGGCTGCTATGCGCGTGGCTTTAGCACGATCCATCCTCAAGGCCAATAAGGCACGAAGCACCCGACCCCCATCCATAGGGAAGGCCGGTATTAAATTGAATATAACTAAAATAGTATTGGCCAAAAAAAGCTGAAACCAAAAACCAATTTCCTGAAGCAATACCACTTCTTGTGTTCCGCTCAGGTCAGGTAGGGCTCCTGTTAGTGACAACATCAGGTAAATAATTGCTGCAATAACCACATTGACCAGAGGACCGGCGATGGCCACCCACAGTTCCTGACGGGGATTTTCCGGCATTTTTTCCAGTTGTGCCAGCCCGCCTATGGGCAACAGGGCGATGCTTTTGGTTTTGATGTTGTAGCGTTTGGCAGTTAATGCATGCCCCAGTTCATGTAAAATAACACATACAAACAACGACAAGACAAATACAACCCCCATAAAGCCCTGGCTCATATTTTGTTCCAGACGATAGTAAGTGATAAAAACCCAGACAATAAGTATAATAAATGTCCAGTGAACAGATAAGCGAATGCCGGAAATGCGACCAAGGTTTAACGACCATTTCATCATTTTACTGTCATTAGTATTTCACAATTAAAACTGGTTATTAACCGTTTTTGCGCCTTGTAAGTTTCGAGGATCAAGGTTGTTAAAGTTAAAAAAAAACACTTAACTTTATAGGATAATTTACAACTGTTTAAAGGTACATTTAACAAAATTAGATTGGCATATCATCTCCGATAAAATTTTGTTCAACCCGCTGAAAACCTTAAGAAAAACACTTCAAGTACCCAAAACATCACTGTGTTTTAAAAGACTTTCTTATGAAACGTGCCCTGTTGATAGAAGACGACAATATACTAAGCGAAAACACCAAAGAGCTTTTGGAACTGGCCGGATTTAAGGTTGAGGTTGCTTCAAATGGCAAAATAGGTGTAGTATTGGCATTTGAGAAGAAATTTGACGTCATTTTATGCGACATTATGATGCCGGAACTTGACGGCTATGGCGTTTACAATGCCCTGAGTAAAAATAAAAAAACACGCACTATTCCATTTATATTTATTTCAGCCAAAAGTGATCACACTGATATCCGCAAAGGCATGATTCTGGGTGCCGATGACTACATAACAAAACCTTTTACTGAAAAAGAGCTGATACATTCCATAAACAGCCGATTGGCCAGACATAAAATTTTACATGAAACCACTGATTTAAAAAACCCGCCTCTTGAAGAATCAACTCCTCACCTTCCTGATCTTGAATCATTGCGAAACTATGCAGCAAATAATGGGAAGTACTTAAAAGTATACAGACGCAATGAAATTTACAATGAGGACAAAAGTTCCAATTATATTTATTTTGTGGAAAGGGGACTGGTAAAAACCCATACGATAGATGAAAGTGGCAAGGAACTTGTTTTAGACATTCATAAAAAAGGGGATTTTTTTGGTTTTTGTTCCCTAAAACACAAAAAGACATATACTGAAACCGCTACAGCTCTGGAAACTTGTGAGTTGTACAGTATTAAATCTTCTGAATTCAAGGATATTTTAACAGAAAATCACAAACTCACCCTCGAACTTGTTGAAGTTCTCTCAGATAAGGTTTCCATATTAAAAAAGCACTTATTACAAATGGCCTATGCTACGGTGCTTCAAAAAACAACAAAGACACTGCTGGAGTTTGCCGAAAAACTCAGTGATGACCCTTGTGAGTTGGTCACCGTTTCCAGAACCGACCTGGCCAGTGTTGCCGGTATTTCTACCGAAAGCTTTATCAGGTGCCTCACCCAATTGAAAAATGAAGGGCTTGTTGAAGTAAACGGGCGGCACATAACCATACTAAACCTTCAGAAACTAAAAGAAGTTTACTGAGAGACTTCAGATGTAATCCTATAGGTATAAAAGGCATAAAAACCATCTACTGAAAACAGATAGGATGGTATTTTTGGAGATACATTAATAGTTATTCCAACCCCAACAAAGGATTAATTTTCTCAATGATTTTATTGGCATAAACAACAGCCTCTTCAATTCTGGAAGCTCCTGTTATGGCGTCTACTTCAACCATTTTTAAGCTTCCTTCGGTAGAGGTGGTCAGGACTGCTATTTTATTCAGACAGCCCCGATTCTTTTTGATAAAGTGCTCCACTTCGGGAGGCGGATTCCAGGTGTGCCAGGAGTGAAGCACCACCAGCGCAGAATAGTCTTTAGCTGTTAGCCCAGACAAGGTGGAAATGGGGATGACCTCCACCTTGACCCCTTCAGGTTCATACTGACGCACAAGTATGCGGGTGATGGAATCCTTAAAATGGCTTCCTTCATTGGCAATTACCAGACGGTATGGGGAGCCGTTATTGACAAGCCCGTTTGTGCTTCTCCAGCCGCAAGGGTCATAAAACAATTGAAAATAGGCCATAACCAACAGCATGACCAGAACGATAATCAGCACTATTTTTTTAATGACATTCATACCGCAGGGCATTGGGGTTCAAACAATCAATCATAATAAAAAACAAGGGAAAACTGCCCGATAAACTGACTAAGAATAGAGAAGATCCCATCCTTGTAAGGGATTAATTTAAAAACTAAAAGTACTTTTTATCAGCTTAAAAATTGATGATAATTGTCATACTGTTTGGGAAACATAAACTAGTTGATATAAGACGTGTTCAGTCGGCGAAGCTGCAAAACTGTAGAGACTCAAACTCCTTTGGTCTTAAATCATAAGCCCCTCGGTCGCCATCCGCATGCCGCCATAGCTGGCTCCAGCGGAAGCGCAAGGCTTGCCGACGGCGATGCCTGTAGTCCTAGGTCTATTTTCTATTCTCTAAATAAACACCCTCCTCCTAACTTTTTTCATTTGGCTTTTTTATATTTTCACTAAATCATAAAAACCCAATAAATCCACTTTTTTTGGGTTATTATTACACCTGCACAGCCATTATAAGCAATTATGAAAACAAAATAAAAGTCCCCCGCTTCAACGAGGAAGCTGGTTTTTATACCACAAAAGCCCGTTCCAAACAGATGTCAAAAATAAGGGGGAAAGACACCAAGCCCGAAATCAAATTTAGAAAAGCGCTTTGGGCAAAAGGCTACCGGTACCGGGTAAACTATAAGAAACTGATTGGCAAACCCGACATTGTGCTCAACAAATACAAAACCGTCATATTTATTGATGGGGAGTTTTGGCATGGGCATAATTGGGAAGAAAAAAAAGACAAGATAAAATCCAACCGGGGGTTTTGGATCCCTAAAATCGAGAGGAACATGCAACGGGATCAAGAAGTCAACGAAGCTCTAAAAACTAAGGGATACACCGTCTTTCGCTTTTGGGAACAGGAAATCAAAAAGGATTTTGAGCGGTGTTTTAGGGATGTTTTAGGATATTTGAATTCTCTAAAAGTTTTTTAATAAAACATTTTTTTATAAGTTTTGATAATGGCATCTAAGACTTTTGGGTAGAGTGACCATTTTTTAAATAAATTTCGTCTCTTAGATAATCCCAATTCATCCAAAAACATTGTTTAGTATATGACATTGCATTAGTTGTCTTTTCTGGAATAGGTAAAGGCTTTGTATCTAAAGCATTACTCCCATGTGGTCTAACATGCCAAACTTTATTATCAGATTTTTTAGGAAAATTATTTAATCTTGAAACTTTTCCGTTTTTATCTTTTTTATAGCCCTTAATAATATTTCCTGTTTGAATTACCTTTTTTGTATTTAACCAAACTTTGCGAACTTCATTCCTGTCTGAAAAAGGCATATTCCAAAATTTAACTTTATCAAAAACATAATTAATTCCATCGTTTTTAAAAAAGAGAAATAAAAACTTTTTTTCTACTAAGTCTTTTAACTCACTGTTTAACCAACTCTCATTGTAAATTTGTTCAAAATCAAATGTTGGAAATGAAACGGACTGTTCTATTCTATTGTTTTTTTCAACTCTAATAGTTTTCACTTGTATATCAGCCTTTTC
Source organism: Planktosalinus sp. (assembly GCF_059864935.1). NCBI lineage: Bacteria > Pseudomonadati > Bacteroidota > Flavobacteriia > Flavobacteriales > Flavobacteriaceae > Planktosalinus > Planktosalinus sp. The sequence continues at coordinate 25 of NZ_JCBCCK010000124.1, read as the reverse complement.
AAATTCTTCAATTTTTTTATTTAAT
>NZ_JCBCCK010000397.1:0-2195 GCF_059864935.1 Planktosalinus sp. | reverse complement strand
AGACCTTTCAGATGCCGATTTAACCATCGAAGCCATCATCGAAAATGCCGAAATCAAACAAAAAGTGTTCGCTGAACTGGAAAGTTACCAATCTGATGAAGCCATCATTGCTTCAAACACTTCGTCGCTTTCCATCGCTTCACTGGCAGCATCCCTTAATAAACCTGAGCGTTTTATCGGCATCCATTTTTTCAACCCCGCACCTTTAATGCCATTGGTTGAAATCATTCCAGCAATTCAAACTTCCCAAGAAGTAAAAAATAAAGTGGTTCAAATTATTGAAGACTGGAAAAAAATTGGGGTTTTGGCAAAAGACACACCCGGCTTTATCGTTAACCGCGTGGCGCGTCCCTTTTATGGCGAAGCACTGCGCATTTATGAAGAAGGAATATCCAATTTTGCCACTATTGACTGGGCAATGAAAGAAATCGGTGGTTTCAGAATGGGCCCCTTTGAACTAATGGATTTTATTGGCAACGACGTCAATTATACCGTGACCGAAACTGTTTTCACAGCCTTCTATTTCGACCCAAGATACAAGCCGGCATTTACCCAAAAACGCTTTGCCGAAGCAGGCTATTTAGGCAGAAAAACAGGCAAGGGATATTATGATTACACAAAAGAAGTCATTCCGAGTGAAACGAAGGAAACTTATGATAAAGAACTCTGTCAAGAAATTTTTGAACGCATTTTGGTTATGCTCATCAACGAAGCCGCTGACGCCTTGTTTTTAAACATCGCTTCCGCCAAAGATATTGACTTGGCAATGACCAAAGGAGTCAATTACCCAAAAGGATTACTCGCCTGGGCAAACGAAAAAAGCATCGACTGGTGCGTCAAAAAAATGGACGCCCTTTATGATGAATACCGTGAAGACAGATATCGTTGCAGCCCGCTGCTGAGGAAAATGAAAAAAGAGAACAAAAAGTTTGAAGATTAACATCAAAAAAGCTTAGTGAAACTTTGTGCCCTTAGTGCTTTAGTGGTTAAAAACACAGTTGTAGATTTTAAAAAATGGAAGGAAATATAATACCCGAAAAAATGCTCTCCTTGGATTCTTTCAGCCAATGGCTGGGAATCAAGATTCTGGAATGTGAAATAGGTCGCTGCAAAGTGGGGATGACCGTGCGCAAAGAAATGTTGAATTCGATGAACAAAGCTCATGGTGGTATTACCTATTCACTAGCAGATACAGCTTTCGGGTTTTCGGCCAATACTTACGGGAAGTTTGCCGTTTCGATAGAAACCTCCATCAATCACATTGAAGCATTAGAAGAAGGTGATTTCATCACCGCCGAATCCATCATCGACGAAACCCGAAACAAACTCGGTTTTCACATCATAGAAGTGAAAAAAGACGAAAAATTGGTAGCTTTGTTTAAAGGGGTTGTTTACAGGACTTCAAAAGACTGGAAATAAAATCATCCACGTTCTATTAATCAATAAATGATGCTAGAAGAAATTAAATTATTAACTTAAAAACACGAGACTTCCGCTTTCGCGGAAGCATGAATTATGTATATAATCGACGGAATCAGAACACCCATAGGCAGTTATCAAGGCATCCTTTCACCGGTTCGTACCGATGATTTGGCAGCCCTTGTTATTGCCGAAATCGTAAAACGAAATCCCAATATCCCAAAAGAGGCTTATGACGATGTCATTTTAGGCTGTGCCAATCAAGCAGGAGAAGACAATCGCAACGTTGCCCGAATGGCCTCGTTACTAGCCGGATTGCCTTATTCAGTACCGGGAGAAACCGTAAACCGACTTTGCAGCAGCGGGCTTTCAGCCATCATTCACGCCAACCGAGCCATCAAAGCCGGTGATGGCGATCTTTTTATAGCAGGCGGTGTGGAACATATGACTCGCGGGCCCTATGTGATAGCAAAACCTTCAACCGCTTTTGGAACCGATGCTAAAATGTATGATTCCAGTTTTGGTTGGCGCTTTGTCAATCCCAAAATGCACGAAATGTACGGCACAGATGGTATGGGCGTCACCGCAGAAAACCTAGTGGAGAAATACAACATCTCCCGTGAAGACCAAGATGCGTTTGCCTACAACTCTCAAATGAAAGCTGCAAAAGCACAACAAAATGGACGCCTGGCAAAAGAAATTGTAACCGTGGAAATTCCGCAAAGAAAAAAAGACCCTATATTGTTTTCAGAAGACGAATTCATTAAACCTTCTAC
>NZ_JCBCCK010000383.1:0-4307 GCF_059864935.1 Planktosalinus sp. | reverse complement strand
ATTATCTGGTCTGAACAAACCACATTATTCGTGCTCAAATCGGGTGTAGAGGTGATGGTGCTGTTAAAAGGGCATTGTGCTGAAACATAAGTAAGGCTAAAAAAGAATAGAAGAAATGGTAAATAATTTTTCATTGTGATACTTTTTTAAAGATTGATTGATTTACAGACGAAGTTATTTAAAAAAAGTTACAAATAAAAAACCGGAAGACTTGAAAAGCGTTCCGGCTGTAAATATATATTGAAAATACTATTTATTTATGATGCATAAAGGCTTGCTTTGCACGTAATTCTTCTTCAGTTTCCACGTGATCTTCATCGGGCACACAACAATCCACCGGACAAACGGCGGCACATTGCGGCTCTTCGTGAAACCCCTGGCACTCTGTACATTTATCAGGCACGATGTAGTAAATCTCATCACTCACCGGTTCCTGAACAGCATCTGCATCCACTTCCTTGCCGTTGGGTAGCACTACCCTGCCTTCCAGATCAGTCCCGTCTGAATAGCGCCAGTCGTCTGCTCCTTCATATATTGCCGTGTTGGGGCATTCCGGCTCACACGCGCCACAGTTGATGCATTCATCGGTGATTATTATTGCCATAGTTTTCTTTTTCTTTCCGTAAATTTGCACAAAAATAACGCCAAAAGATTTCATAACCAAATTGCTTTATGACATTAACAGAACGAAAAAACGCCTTTACCGCCTTAGGAAAATTTCTATCGCAATTTGACGAAACCCCACCCATTAAGCTTGAAAACATTCCGAATAACGAACTCTTTTTTGATGGTATGCTTCACCAGTTAAAATTGGCCGAAGAACACAACGGCTGGTTTACCAAAGAAAATATCCGCTATGCAATCAACGGTTGGGGTGAAGCTCTAAATGAAACTAACCTAAACAAATGGGTTTCTGAATACAAATTTGATGAAGTTTCGCCAAAAACCGTCGCTATCATTATGGCGGGCAATATCCCGCTGGTGGGCTTTCACGATTTTTTATCGGTGCTGATTACGGGTCACAAAGTTATCGTTAAGCAATCGTCTAAAGACAAGCAACTGCTCCCCTATTTGGCAAAATACCTGGAATATGCAGAGCCGCAATTCAAGGGACAAATCAGTTTTACTGATGAAAGATTAAGCGGTTATGACGCCATCATTGCTACAGGAAGTGACAACACGGCACGTTATTTTGAATATTACTTTAAAAGCAAACCCCATATCATCAGAAAGAACAGGAACTCGGTTGCTATATTGACAGGAAATGAAACCGACGAACAACTCAAGCTGCTGGGAGAAGACATTTTCAGGTATTTTGGACTGGGATGCCGCAATGTTTCCAAGCTTTTTGTGCCTAAAGATTACCATTTTGACCGGTTGTTTGAAGCAGTTTATGAGTGGAACCGGTTGATGGACATTCATAAATATGCCAACAATTATGACTACAACAAGGCCGTATATTTGATGAGTGAGTTCAACTTTCTGGACAATGGTTTTTTTATGCTCAAGGAAGACGAAAGTTACAGTTCGCCCATCGCCACTTGCTTTTTTGAGTATTATGATAACCCAGAAGCATTAAAAACCAAGCTTAAAACTGATGCAGAAAAAATTCAGTGTGTGGTGGCCAACGGATTTTCTGAAAACGAAATTCCTTTCGGGCAAACCCAAAACCCTCAACTATGGGATTATGCCGATGGCGTGGACACTGTTAGTTTCTTGTTGAAAATTTAATATTTTCCGTTGGATATTTAAGCTAATAGTCAGTATTTTAGCAACTTTAAAAACCATCCGTTTAATCCACTATGAACATACACAATTTTAGTGCAGGCCCCAGTATATTGCCTCAAACCGTATTTGAACAAGCTTCGGCAGCCGTTCTGAATTTCAACAATTCCGGGCTGTCCATTCTTGAAATTTCCCACCGCAGCAAAGATTTTATTGCCGTAATGGGTGAGGCTCAAAGCCTTGCTTTGGAACTTTTGGATTTAAAAGACAAGGGTTATAAGGCTTTGTTTTTACAGGGAGGTGCAAGCCTGCAATTTGTGATGCTTGCACAAAATTTACTGAACACCAAAGCCGGATACATCAACACCGGTACCTGGTCCAACAATGCCATTAAAGAAGCCAAGTTTTTTGGTGAAATGGTTGAAGTGGCTTCTTCAAAAGATCAAAACTACAACTACATTCCAAAAAATATCAACGTTCCTTCGGATATTGATTACTTGCATTTAACCACCAATAACACCATTTTTGGAACCCAGTTTAAAGAATTTCCAAAAAGTTCAGTACCTGTTGTTTGTGATATGAGCAGTGATATTTTTTCGAGAGATATCGACTACAGTCAATTTGATTTGATTTATGCGGGGGCTCAGAAAAATATGGGTCCGGCGGGAACCACTTTGGTTGTGATTAAAGAGGACATTTTAGGGAAAGTCAGCAGACTGATTCCCAATATACTCAATTATAAAATGCATATTGAAAAAGAAAGTATGTATAACACCCCGGCTGTTTTTGCCGTATATGTGTCCATGCTCACCCTGAAATGGCTCAAGGAAAAAGGCGGTATTGCTGCCATTGAAAAGGTAAACAACAAAAAGGCAGCGCATCTTTATGCCGAAATAGACCGCAATCCCTTGTTTAAAGGTTTTGTTCAAAATCCCGAAGACCGTTCTGTGATGAATGCCACATTCAATCTTGTGGATGAAACCCATAAGGAAACGTTTGACACTTTATTAAAGCAAGCGGGTATCAGCGGTCTCAACGGCCACCGAAGCGTGGGTGGTTATAGAGCCTCTATGTACAACGCCCTGCCTTTTGAAAGTGTGAAGTTGCTAGTAGAAGTGATGCAGGATCTTGAAAATAAAATTTAAAATATGTAGAGAGATTTTTTTTATTTTTTCTCCTGCCCGCCTTGGCGGGTGAAATGAAAAAAATCCAAATTAATTTCAAGTTTAAATAGAATTGAATTTAAAACTTTTATCAAATAACTATTATTCCATTAACTATATCAAATGAAAATATTAGCCAACGACGGAATTTCAAAAAGCGGAATTGATGCCCTGGAACAAGCGGGCTTTGAAGTAATCACCACTAAAGTTGCTCAGGAACAACTTATCAACTATGTGAATCAGCATCAAATTGATGTAATACTTGTTCGCAGTGCCACAACAGTGAGAAAAGAAGTGATTGATGCCTGTCCATCTTTAAAAGTGATTGGCCGTGGCGGTGTGGGTATGGACAATATAGATGTTGCTTACGCCAGGGAAAAAGGCCTGCATGTAATCAATACCCCTGCTGCATCATCGGCATCGGTGGCTGAACTTGTTTTTGCACATCTTTTTACGGGAGTTCGCTTTTTATATGATGCCAATAGAAATATGCCCCTTGAGGGAGACAGCAGGTTCAACGAGTTGAAAAAATCCTATGCCAAAGGAATAGAACTGCGTGGAAAAACCCTGGGAATTATCGGTTTGGGAAGAATTGGTAAGGAAGTGGCAAAAATTGCATTGGGTTGTGGTATGGAAGTCATTGCCCACGATAACTACATCGATTCAGCCACGGTTACTGTAAGCTTGTTTAACGGGCAGTCCATTCATGTCAACATTGATAGTATCCCCTTTGCGCAAGTATTGAAAAAAAGTGATTTTATCACCCTGCATGTTCCGGCTCAAAAACAATTTGTTATTGGTCAGGCAGAAATGGAACTGATGAAAGACGGTGCCGGCATCATCAATACCGCTCGTGGTGGTGTGATTGATGAAGTGGCATTACTGAAAGCTTTGGACAGCGGAAAATTGAGTTTTGCCGGACTCGACACTTTTGTGGAAGAGCCCACACCGGCGGTGCAGGTACTGATGCACCCCAAAGTATCTTTAAGCCCGCATATAGGTGCAGCCACACTTGAAGCCCAGGACCGCATTGGCACGGAACTGGCAGAACAGATTGTTTCAATTTTGAAAAAGTAAAATCCAGGTTTATAGAGCCATATATTTAATTGAGTGACTTTTTGTTAAATACCGTTAAGCAAAAATCCCGAAAGTTTGAATTTTAGTATCTTTGCAATCTATGAGGTATTTACTTGTCATATTTGGTTTTGCTTTGATGGTTGTGAGTTGTGACACCACCAAGCCTGTGGTTCAGGCAGATACTGATACTGCTAAACTCTCTGATACCGTTAGAATAGCCAATGATGAGATTGAGTATGAAATCATAATCATTGAACCCGGTTTTAATTCATGGTTAATCACCCAACCTCCTAAGGGTTATTATGGTCTTACCTATCTTGAAACCCGAAACCGGCAGTATGT
>NZ_JCBCCK010000288.1:0-1354 GCF_059864935.1 Planktosalinus sp. | reverse complement strand
TTGGCAAGGGCGTGTGCTACTTCATGACCCATAACAGCTGCTATTCGTGCTTCAGTGTTTGCGACAGGTAAAATGCCCGTGTAAAATACAATTTTGCCGCCGGGCATACACCAAGCGTTTACGGCATCGTCCTGAACAAGATTGTATTCCCAACGATAATCATTCAAATAGCCTTGATAACCGTTGGCATTGAGCCAGCGCTCGGATGCGGTGGCAATTTTCTGACCAACATTCTTAATCATATTGGCTTCAGCAGTTCCTGTTACCACTTTATGCTCAGACAAAAACTGATTGTATTGCTGATAAGACATCGGCAAAATTTGAGAATTGGGCACAAGTGCAAGAGTGCTCTTTCCTGTAAAAGGATTTGTAGTACAGCCCAGGAAAAGAACCAGGGCAAATAATACAGGGATATACGTTTTCATAGTAGTCATTTTTTAGTTAAAATAGTGTGTTTTAAACACTCTTAAAAGTAAGTAAAATAGCATTAGCAGTCTAAAAAATAACTTAATTATAACTTTTGTCTTAAAATAAATGTAAATAACAATAAACACGCATTTATTATTCTAAATTTGATAGAATTATATTTTCGGTACACATTTTGTTTCACTACTGAACAACTTAAAATCACCTGTTATGAAAAAAATACTTTTAACCCTCGCAACCATTGCCATTTTATTCACATCATGCGAAGGCCCTCAGGGACCTCCCGGACTTGACGGTATCAATATATTGGGCCAAACTTTTGAAAGAACTGTTAATTTTCAATTCAATCCAAATAGTAATTTACAACAAGTTTCATTGAGTATTGAAAGTCCTTTACGACTTTATGAAAGTGATATTGTCTTACTTTATCGCTTGGAAAATGAATTCCCCGATGTGTGGGGCATGCTGCCCCAAAATTTCTTTTTAGCAAATGGGGATATTATTCAATATGTTTATAACTACTCAATCGATGGTAGTTTTTTCTTTAGTGTAAACCTTTTTATTGATGGAAATTTTAATCTCAACACTTTAGGCTCTGCCTTTACCCAAAACCAAACTTTCCGGATTGTGGTGGTTCCTTCTGATTTTGCCATACAAACCGGGGTTGACATTCACGACTACAACGCAGTAATGAATGCTTTAAATCTGAATTAAAATATTTACACGATCATTCAAACCCTTCTGAACTTGATTTGGAAGGGTTTTTTAATTCATAAATTCACTCTATTTTCATTAAACGGATTGTTAAAACTAAATTTTCGTTAAAAAAACTCGAGCCACTTTTTATTCGTAAATAGTTCCGTTAATTTAGTAATAAAAAAAGTTGCTTTATGTTTTACAAACTCACCTTATGCCTGCTGGCAGTCTC
>NZ_JCBCCK010000368.1:0-2199 GCF_059864935.1 Planktosalinus sp. | reverse complement strand
TCAGTCACGATTAATTCCACCAGTTTTGAATTTTCAATTTTTTCGTAAGCATTTCCTGAAAGGATGGCGTGTGTACAAATGGCCCTAACGCTCAATGCGCCGCGTTCCATCATGACATCGGCGGCTTTGGTTAAAGTTCCGGCGGTATCGACCATATCATCTACAAGGACTACATTTTTTCCGGTTACATCGCCAATGAGTTCCATATATGAAATCACGTTGGCTTTTTCACGCTGTTTGTAACAGATTACTACATCACTTTCCAAAAACTTGGAATAAGCATAGGCTCTTTTTGAACCTCCCATATCGGGTGAAGCAATGGTCAGGTTTTCCAGGTTCAGGCTTCTTAAATAGGGTAAAAATATAGTAGAAGCAAATAGGTGATCTACAGGCTTTTCAAAAAACCCTTGTATTTGATCTGCGTGCAGGTCCATCGTGATAATGCGGGTGGCACCGGCTGTTTCCAGCATTTTTGCAACCAGTTTTGCCGCAATGGGCACTCTGGGTTTGTCTTTTCTGTCTTGTCTTGCCCAACCGTAGTAAGGAATCACAGCGGTGACGTGTCTAGCTGAAGCGCGTTTTGCAGCGTCTATCATCAATAGCATTTCCATCAGGTTGTCGCTGTTTGGAAACGTGGAACCTATGATAAAAACACGGCTTCCCCTTACTGATTCTTCAAATGAGGGTTGAAACTCCCCATCGCTGTAGTGTGAGGTAATCACTTTGCCCAGAGGCATTCCAAAAGCTTCTGCAATTTTTTCTGCAAGAACAATGCTTTGTGTACAGGCAAAAATTTTAGGTTCCGGTGTGGGTGCTGCCATAGTTAAGTGATTGTAAAATAGGGTTTTGCTTACTGCTTATTTTATCAAGGTGCAAATTTAGAAAATATTTTCAATCACCGTAACATTATTAGTGCTTATTTACTGTATTTATTTAATAATTTTTATAATTTTGTCGTCCTTGTTGATTCAAGGTTCAAGGTTTATTGTTTGAATTTTCAAAGAACTAACATTTAGGATTCTGATGCTCAAGTGGCGGAATTGGTAGACGCGCTGGATTCAAAATCCAGTACTTTCGGGTGTGTGGGTTCGATTCCCACCTTGAGTACAAAGCTCCAACATTTGTTGGGGCTTTTTATTTCTCAAACCCAATCTCAAAATACTTCAAGGTTTTTTTATAACGGTCTTGCGCCGTAAGGCAAGTGTCCGTTAAATACTCCCTTACAGTTTTCCATTGTTGTAAACCCCTGTAATAAAAAAACTTGAGGTCAACATCAATGATGAAGGGCACTATGTTGTTGGCCAAACATTCTTTAAAAAGAATCAGTCGGCCAACCCGTCCGTTACCGTCTTGAAACGGGTGGATGATTTCAAATTGGCAGTGAAAATCGATAAGGTCTTCCAGGGTTTTATTTTCAATGTTGTGATAATCTGAAAGTAATTTTTTCATTGTTGAAGCAACTTCTTTAGGAGGACAGGTTTCATTTCCGCCAACTTCATTGGGAAGTTTCTTATAATCTCCCACTGCAAACCAATTCTTTAGGCTGTCAGAGGTGCCTGACTTTAACATATAATGCAATTGTTTTATAAATGACTCTGACAGTTTTGCTTTTGCTTTTTCAATGATAAAATCAACACAACGAAAGTGATTCGATGCCTCAATGATGTCATCCACATTGATGCTTTCATCAAAGGCACCAATGGTGTTGGTTTCAAAAATGTTTCGTGTTTGCTCTTGTGTGAGTTGACTACCTTCAATGCGGTTTGAGTTGTATGTGAAATCAATCTGGGTGCGATGGTAGATGCCGCCTTTGAGCTTCATGTCTTTTTGCTCTTTTAGCAGGTTGAGCAATTGGTTACTACTGAATTTTTTCTGACTTCTTTTTTTGGGCAATTCGGCATCTTCGGGTATGTTCCAGGTTTTTCCGGTGATAAATGCACCATTGATTTTTCCTGAAGCACAATAATGTCGCACTGTCCTCTCCGGAAGATTCCACTTTTTTGCAAATTCATTGACTGATAAGTAATGCATGTTTTTTATTTAAAATTTGCCGTTATCGGCAAATATAAGGCTAAAAAGGGAAAGGAGTAGATATTTGTTTGCCGATAGATAGAGGGTGTGCTATTATTTCTTCACAAACTTTTGGACAGTTTTCCCTTCCGGGGAAGAAATTTCGATAAAGTAAATGCCGGGGTTTAA
>NZ_JCBCCK010000353.1:0-4374 GCF_059864935.1 Planktosalinus sp. | reverse complement strand
TTTGAAGGGCTTCTTTATCATTATCAGACATTTTATCAAGAAGATATTTTCCGTAAAAGAGCTTGATTTTTTCTTTTACATTTTTTCTATCGGTTTCATCTAAAATGTAATCGTTATTTGAATTATCATATGCCTTAATAAAATCACCTGTCAAGCCATTTACAATATCAATTTTTAAAATATCATCTTTATATCCAGAAATTATATCTATGATGGTGTCTTGAATAAACTGTTTATTCTCATTCCACTTTTCTTTTCCAATAATTTCATCAATGTTTGCAAAGAAAACAGCATAGGGATAAATAATTTTATCTTTAAGAAACGGCAAAATCTTACCAATTGCCTTTTTACTTAATGAAGAATAGCCTTGTTTTAAATTTATCTTTTCATAATAATTTACTTTTTCATCTGAAATAATAAATCTATCGCTAATGAATTTTTTTACTTTTTCTGTAGTGATATCATTAACAAAATCACCTGAAAAAAACAAGGTGTGCCAGAGTTCGTCAACCAGTTCATCTATAGTTTTGTTATCTTGCTTTTTGTATGTTGTCAAGATTGTCTTTTTACAATCTTCCCAATCATTGGCACTAAAAACTTCAATGAGTTTACTTATTGTAGGACTTCCGACTATTGGGTATTTATCCTTATAATTGAATTCAAAAAATAGATTATTTTTCTTTGCCAACGTGTTGATACCTTTAGAAATATCCAAAAACTTGAAATTTTTAGCACTTACCCTGTAAAATTTATCTTCAGCAATTTTATAATACTCGGGAAAATCAGATAAAAAAACAAAAGTATCGCCACTTCTTTCCTTTAATTTAATTGAATTTAAATATTGAAACATTCTAAACTCTTCAAACAAGGGATGGCTTACCGGACAACGTGGTTTTGATTTTTCTAAAGCACATTTACCAACAGAGCCTTTTTGAGATTTTAAAGGTCTTTGAAAAAAGATGGCATTAAAAAGTTTTTCTGCTAACTCCTTATTTACATTTTGAGTTTTCATCAACAGTTTAAACTCCTCCACATAACTAATTCTTGAAGAGTTGACTTCTTGATCATCGGCAGTAAACTTGGTTTTTCTGATTTTTTTATCTTCTAAATAGAGTCTATATTCATATTCACCAATGGTTTTGCAATTGTTTAATTGTAAAATTTCTTTTTCAACTAGATACCTTTCATAATCTTTACCTGCATCAGCATCTTTCCTTCCGCTTTTAAAACCTCTACGCTGACAAATATGATACAAAGCCCTCCCTAATTCTTGTTTAGAAACTATTTCATTTACGGCTTTAGCTCGAATTTCACGTGGATTAATCTTCAACCATTCTGAAAACTCATAATTCTCAGTTGGATATTTCATTTCTTTCCCCTTTTTATATACTGACCAGACCAGCAACTCGTCTTTACTTAAAGGACAGAAACCATTATCTATTAGCAGTTTTAATAAATCGGTTTTTCTTTTTTTACGTCTTCTATAAAGTTTACGGGACGCACGATGCTTAGTTCTTTCAGAAGCCAAAGAAAACTCCACACCCTTTTCTTCACCAACACCTTGTGGGTACACCAAAACATTTGTGTCAATAATTTGATTGCCTTCGTTGCTTTTATCTCTTATTGCCCACCCAATCGAATTCGGCCCTAAATCAAGTCCTAAAATCTTTGCCATAATTTATTATTGTTAAATCAACTTCTAAAATTTAAATGAAAATAATGATGTATTCTACGGAAAATCTCACAAAATATTTTCTAAAAAAAATCTGTTTTGGAAAAAAACTCAAAATTCAAATCAAATGTATTAAAAAAGATTTATATTTGACCTATTATTAATGAAATAATGTTTAAGCTTAAACCAAATATATAAAATTTATGTATACTGTTTAAGCTGCTGTGGTCTGATTATAAAAGAAAAACACCTCTGCAAAGGTGTTTTATAAATGATTTGATTAAAATGACCAGTCAATTAATTCTGGTTGAAAAGAAATTAGGATTTGTCTCATTAACAAATCTTAAACACTCTCAAATTGTTTATCCTGATTTGCAAAAGTAAGGAATTATCCCTTTATTTGCTTTAGATTAAAATTTCTAATCTTTAATCTTATCACAATAATCCGCCAGAGGCGGAGTAGGTAAAAAACCTTGAGTCCCGCTTCGGTGGGACTTTTTTTGTGTAGATCATTACTATAAACCGCTACAGGCAAAATAGAAAATTATCTTGGTTTTTAGCTTTCCTGTACAACCAAGATAAATTATCTGTACAGACAAGTCAACTTTCTTGTACAGGCATGGAGCATTTGCTGTACAGAGACAATGCGTTTTCTGTACAGGCATTGGCAGCACCTGTAAACACAGGGTGTTTCAAAGGCTATATTTGATGTTTTTTGTAGGTGTTTGCTTTTAAATTGAACCTCCTTTTAATTAGAGCTTACCCATCGTTTATGTTCATTTCCCTGAAGTTGGTGCATGGTCGCCTTCCAGCCTAAACAATTCTATAAAGGCATCTCCCAAATAGTCATTCAAATCCCCTGCAACCAGTGCATTGACCCCGGTATGTTGCGCAGCCAGATCGCCGGCAAGTCCGTGCAAATAAACCCCAAAAATTGCTGCTGTTAGCGGGTCATAATACTGAGCAAGCAAGCCTGTAATAATGCCAGTTAGCACATCACCACTTCCTGCTGTGGCCATTCCCTGGTTTCCCGTGGTGTTGACATACAGTTGGTCGTGATAGACCGTGATGGTGTGTGCTCCTTTAATGACAACAATTCCGTCAATGGATTTGGAAAGGGTTTTGGTTTTTTCAATCTTCTCAAAGTCGTTTTTCCATTTACCGATTAGGCGTTCCAACTCCCCGGGATGTGGGGTCAGGATGCAGTTTTTGTGTAGTAACTTCAATAGTTTTTTGTTGGCTGCTAAAAGATTTAATGCGTCTGCATCAAGAACCAACGGAGTTTTGTTGGTTTTCAAAAAGGCTTCAAAACCTGCTGCTGTTGCCTTGTCAGTGCCCAATCCTATTCCCAGTCCTATGGCATTAAATTTTTTGGTGTCAGGAAATGCAGTTATTTTTTCAACTTCATGGTCAGTAATGACCATGGCTTCCGGCACTGAGGCCTGGATGATTTCATAGCCGCATTTGGGGATAAAGGCAGATGCTTTTCCTGCCCCGGCCCTCAGGCAGGCTTTTAACGCCAGGGTAACTGCGCCCATTTTTCCGTAACTTCCCCCGGCAATGAGTGCGTGACCATAAGTGCCTTTGTGTGAAAATTTTTCGCGGGGATTGTACATCAAACGGGCATCATTTTTTAAAATCAGCCGGGCATTGGTTTCGGTTGTTTCGACATAATTTTTATCCAAACCAATGTCAATAATTTCTGTATGTTGAGAGAAATAGCCTGTTTCAGGAAGGTAAAAAGCGAGTTTTGGAACTTGAAATGAAAGTGTGACATTGGCTTTAATTACTGCATTCAGGTCAGGTGTTGGCGCATCAATAAACATCCCACTGGGAACATCTATTGCAAGCACAAATGCCTTTGAGCGGTTAATATACTGCACCAGCTCTTTAAGCCAGTCTTTAAGCGGTCTGTTGAGCCCAATGCCAAAAATGGCATCCACAACAATCTCATTGGGGTTAATCGTTGGGAAATCATCCGGTCCGGTTATTTTTTTTGGCCATATTTTGTGATTGTCTTTAAGTCTTCCGTAATTGATCAAAAAGCATTTGGAGCGGGTTTCACTGTAATTAACAACATAAGGCTCGACAATGTAACCTTTGTCAAGCAACATTCGTGTTACTGCCATTCCGTCGCCACCGTTATTTCCTATTCCACAAAAAACGTGTATGGGCACACGGGCACCTTTCAACTGATTGTCTATCCAAAAAAAAACTTGCTCAGAAGCGCGCTCCATCAAATCCAGCGGCGAAATTCCTTCACGGGATTCTGTGGCCTGATCAGCTTCATACATTTGCTTGGCAGAAAATATTTTCATGCATGTGAATTTGTTATCACCGAAAGTTAATGAATTTTCAACAAAAAAATAAACCCTCTCTGGATTTTGAACCCTGAGAGGGTTGAAAAAAAAAGTCTGATGTTCAAAAAACATCAGACTTTAAAAATAATATTGGTAAGTGTCTTAAACCTACTCTCCCATTGCGGCAGCAACAGAAGCCGAAAGTCGTTTGTAAGTTCCATTATGAAGCCTGTCCCTGATGGCTGAAAAAGCATCCAGTGTTTCCTGAATATCTTCGGCAGTATGAGTGGCTGTTGGGATTAAACGAAGTAAAATTAACCCTTTAGGTATCACGGGATAAACCACTATGGAACAGAATATCCTGTAATTTTCCCGTAGGTCTTTGACCAATGCCATGGCTTC
>NZ_JCBCCK010000055.1:0-2584 GCF_059864935.1 Planktosalinus sp. | reverse complement strand
AGTGATGCCACCAATTAAGTTGTATGTATCATTAATTCCTAAAGATTTTAAAACAGCACAAGCTTGAGCGCTTCTGCCTCCTGCACGGCAGTAAACATAGTAATTTTTTGAAGGATCCAACTCTTGGGCCTTTTGCATAAATTCACCGGGATTCATAATATCCATTTGAATTGCGCCGGCAATCGTTCCTTCATCGCATTCTTCAGGAGTTCTCACATCGAGTATCACTCCCTTGGCATCAACTGTTGCTTTTTCACGCCACTCTTTTGAATTCAGTTCTTGCATAGATTTTAAAAATTTCCCAAAATTACGGGAATTAAAATTACAAACGAAAAAAAACCGAAAACCTTACAGCTTCCGGTTAAAAAATTTAAACCATTTAAAAACTCCATTATGATTTCACCTTAATAATGCACCCAATGGCTCGGGTTGTTTTTACAGGCATTTCCGTTTTATTCATAATGGCGTCAATGGCATTTTCAAGTAACTTTTCCTGAACAGCAGATGCATCTCTGAAATTATCGTCAATAGCACCTAAATACCTTACAATATTTCCTTTGCTTGTTTTTTCAAGCAAGTAAACATGTGGTGTTCTGATGGCTCCATATTGTGGATAGGTTTTTTGCTTTTCATCAAAAACATAAATTTTTGTTAATCTGTTCTTTCATGTAATATAATTACTATATTTGTACCTACAATTTTTGTTATGACAATAGAAGAAGCCATAAAATCCACAGTACCTTTAAACCCGATTACCAAGACGGTTTTAAACATTATGTACACCAGCCGCATTGTTGAAGAGCACGTGGCAGAAATGCTTAAACCCTATAAAATTTCTATGCAACAATATAATGTTCTCAGAATATTAAGAGGTCAAAAAGGCAAACCCGCAAACCTATTTACTATTCAGGAACGAATGATCAACAAAATGAGTAACACTACCCGACTTGTTGACAAACTCATAGACAAAAGCCTTGCGGAGAGGACCGTTTGTGAAAGCAACAGAAGAAAAGTTGAAATTTTAATTACCGCTAAGGGACTTGATTTATTGGAACAAATCGACCCGGTTACACAAGCAAACAACAACACCATTTTAAAAGAATTTACGCTTGTGGAACTCAACACCTTGAACAATTTGTTAGATAAAATAAGGTAATATTTTTTTATGCTAACATTTGTATATACAAATATTAAATCATTAAAAAACCAAAAAAAGTAAATTATGAAAACAAACATTCTAAAAGGCGTTGGCGCCTCTGTATTAATTTTAACAACAGTAGCGTTTACAAAACCTATGGAAAAAGAAATGAAAGTAACAGAAAGTACAATTACCTGGAAAGGGAAAAAAATATTGGGTTCTCACTATGGATTAATAAACCTGAAAGAAGGTTCGCTCGTTATGACCGGCAACCAAATTACAGGTGGACAGTTTGTAATCGATATGACATCAATTGTAGTTGAGGATTTAAAAGGTGACAGCAAAGCACAACTTGAAGGTCACCTAAGATCTGATGATTTCTTTAGTGTGGAAAAGTTTCCTACCTCTACACTAGTAGTAAAAAGCGGAAATAAAACTTCCGATGGTTACTACATCAATGGTGAAATTACCATAAAAGGGATCACAGAGCCAATTGCCTTTCTACTAAAGATGAATGGAAACACAGCTACAGCCAGTTTGAAAATTGACAGAACAAAATTTAATGTAAGGTATGGTTCAGGTAGTTTCTTTGCAAACTTGGGCGACAATACCATCTATGATGACTTTGAATTGGATGTCACTTTAAAGTTCTAATTCATCTCCATTATAAAAATCTTAAGACCTGTTTTTCGTTTAAAACGGGTCTTTTTTTATATCTTTATGACACGTTAAATATTCAAAACTAAACTTTTATGGGAAAAGGAGACAAAAAAACACGAAGAGGAAAAATAGCAATAGGGTCTTTTGGGAAACTTCGCCCAAAAAATAAAAAGATAAGTTTTAAGCCAAAATCTGTTAAGGACAAGCCGTCTAAAAACAAAAAAGCCGGATGAACCGGCTTTTGTTTAGTTTTCTACAACTTCTTGCTTTTCGATACTTGATAAATAACGTTCAGCATCCAGAGCTGCCATGCAACCCGTACCGGCAGCTGTAACTGCTTGTCTGTATTCTTTATCTTGAACATCGCCTGAAGCAAATACTCCGGGTTTGTTGGTTTTGGTAGATTTACCCTTAGTGATAATATATCCCATATCGTCCATATCCAACTGACCTTTAAAAATATCAGTGTTCGGTTTATGACCAATGGCGATAAAAAGTCCGGTGATATTTATTTCCTCTTTTTCTCCGGTAATGTTGTTGACCATTCTAAGTCCTTCAACTACCTGATCCCCCAACACTTCTTCAACTTCGGTGTTATATTTTAAATCTATATTTGCTGTTGAAGTAACTCTGTGCTGCATTGCTTTTGAGGCTCTCATTTCACTGCCTCTTACAAGCATAGTGACTTTCTTGCAAATATTAGCGAGATAAGTAGCTTCTTCGGCTGCGGTGTCTCCTCCCCCAACGATTGCCACTTCCTGACCTTTGTAAAAAAATCCGTCACAA
>NZ_JCBCCK010000343.1:0-3610 GCF_059864935.1 Planktosalinus sp. | reverse complement strand
AGGGGGAAATTATACTATAGCGTTGGAAGGAAATACTGATGGTAATTGGGAAAATTTCTTTACTGTGTTTATTGATTGGAATCAAAACGACCAATTGGATGATGCAGGTGAAATATATCAAATAGGAAGTATTATAAATTCCACCGGAACTGATGGGCAACAAGCTACTGGAGTAATTTCTGTCCCTATTGGGGCTACATTAGGACAAACTCGGATGAGAGTTTTTAAAGTATATGAGGTTCCCAACGGATTTGTTACTGACCCATGTTCAATAACTCAAAACTTTGGACAGGTAGAGGATTATACCATTGAAGTGATTCCTGCGGGAACCACAACATGTGATGCCCCAACCAATCTTGCGTTAACCAACGTAACAGACACCACAGCCGATTTTTCATGGACAGCTTCACCTGACGAAGTAGGTGGATATGCCTGGGTAGTGATGAATATGGGAGACGACCCTAATACAGACCCGCCGGTAGATCAGGGAACCGTGGCTACAGGGGTAACCACTGCAGCAGCAACAGGACTCACGCCCGATACCATGTATCAAGCCTATGTAAAAACCCTATGCGATATGGGTAACGAAAGCGATTTTTCAACACCGTTGCACCTTACAACCGATGAAGAAGAATGTGAAGCAATAACAAACTTAGCTGTAGACAGTGTTACCCAAACCACTGTATCATTCAGTTGGACAGAACCCGTAAACACCGGTAATGTTCAAGGTTATGGGGCTATTATTGTGCTTACGGGCGATGTTCCTTTTGTGGACAATCACGTTGCTGAAGAGCTTTATATGGTTGGTACTACGTCAGCTATGATTGATCAACTTCAGCCTGACACTACTTATGACCTGTATATGGCTTCGGTGTGTAACATGACCCCTCTTGTATTAAGTGACCCTGAAATGGTGACCTTTACTACAGCTGTCTTAAATGTTCAGGATAACGAATGGATTGAGCTAAATTATTATCCAAACCCAACATCAGGAATACTGACACTTGAGGCCCACACTATTATAGAGCGTGTGGAAGTCTTTACTATAAAAGGACAAAGGGTCGTGCTAAGCCAGGACAACCAACAATCGGTTCAACTTGATTTGTCTGACCTGTCACAAGGCATCTATCTGCTTAAAGCCACTTTTGAAGGCGGTGTAGTGAAAGCCTTTAGAATCATCAAAAAATAATACGCACAATTAAATTTTTAAAAGAAAGACAACAAATGAAACGGGCATTATACATTACAGGAATTGTGATTCTTATAGGTATTTTGGCCGTTTCTTTTGTATTTATAAAATTGTATAACAAGCCCCATGCCAACGTGCTGGAAGCCAGCCCGGAATATGTTGTTACTGCCGGACAGTTGATTTCCGAATTTGAATCAGATGAACAGCAGGCCAATGAAAAATATCTCGACAATATCATTCAGGTTGAAGGAGTTGTCTCAAAAATTAATATCGCAAACGGCAACAGTATGATCATCCTGAGTGCTACAGGGGCAATAGGAACGGTTGTTTGTACCATGGAACCTTCACAAAACAAAAAGGTGCTTCGCATTGAAAAGGGCGAGACCATTACCGTAAAAGGGATTTGTACAGGTTATCTTATGGATGTTATGCTTGTCAGGTCTGTAATTGTTGACTAAAAAATGAAAATTATACTATTTGTTTTATTCTTAACGGCTGTTTTCCCTGTACATGCACAGGAACAATATTTTACCCGTCAAGGGTATGTCTCATTCTATTCACATACACCTGTAGAAGACATTAAAGCCGACAATAATCAGGTGTTGAGTATCTTGGATTTTGATACCGGCGAAATTGCCATATCGATGCTGATGAAGTCTTTTACTTTTGAAAAAGCGTTGATGCAGGAACATTTCAATGAGAATTATGTAGAATCTGACAAATATCCCAAAGCATTTTTTAGCGGTAAAATCACCAACCTGGATGCCATTAAAAACGGAGATGTAACAGTAGCCGTAATTCATGGCGACCTGACTATTAAAGACGCCACCCATCCCACAATCATTGAAAGCAGAATCAGTCTGGAACCGAATGCTATAGTACTTCGGGGCAAGTTTATGGTCACCGTTGCAGATTACAATATCAAGATTCCCGCAATCGTACGTAGAAACATTGCCCGGGAAGTGGAAGTCAGTTTTCACTTTACCCATGAACCTTATCAATAATCAACTATGAAAAAACGTTTACTTGTTTTATTTGTATTCATAACCCCTCTTTTATGTCCGGGGCAGGACCTCATGGACATATTAGAAAAAGAGTCTCCAAATGAAGACCCGTTTGTGCAATCCACATTTAATGGCACGAGGATCATCAACGGGCATTCCATAGAAAACCGAAAAGAAGGCATCCTCGAATTTTTTATCTCACACCGGTTTGGTAAAATAAGCGACGGGGTAGAGGAACTTTTTGGCTTAGACCAGTCAAACATCAGAATGGCTTTGGAATATGGCCTCACTGATAATATTATGTTAGGCTTGGGAAGAAGTTCATTTGAAAAGACCTATGACGGCTTTATCAAATACAAACTCCTGAAACAACGTATGGGAGACAAGCCCATACCCGTGAGCGTTTCCCTTTTTGGAAGTATTGCCCGAAAGACACTCAAAGACTATCAACCGGAAAACAAGCCAAGCTTTGAAGACCGACTTTTTTACACCTCACAGGTACTTATAGCACGCAAGTTTAATGAGAAGTTCAGTTTACAAATTACCCCTACATACATTCACAGGAATTCAGTGAGAGTAGAAGAAGACCCCCACGGCATTTTTGCACTGGGTGCCGGAATGCGGTTTAAAGTGAGCAGGCGAATTTCAATCAATTCAGAATATTTTTATAACGCAAATCCGCTGAAGTCTGTTGACACCAAAAACGCTTTTGCCATTGCACTGGATATTGAAACCGGTGGCCATGTGTTTCAACTCATGTTTTCAAACGCCAACACTATGATTGAAAAGGCGTTTATCACAGAAACCACCTCCGACTTTTTTAATGGCGACATTCATTTTGGGTTTAACATCTCAAGGGCTTTTCATATGAAAAAACACAAAATCCCGGAAGATGAGGATGCAGGTGATTGGTAGTTTTAAAACGACTCCTTTCTATTTTGTCATTCCGAAGCGTAGCGAGGACCTGTCTGGCCGGCAGGCAGGATCGCACCTTGTTGCTCAGGTTCTGTTGCTCACACCCTATCCCCGCAAAAGCGGGGATTTCGTCAATCAAAAACTAGAGTTTTAATTCATTTGCGATTGTCAAATGGCTCAACAGCTCGTGCTTACTCGAGTGCGACCCCTCCTTCGTCGGCGTGACAAAAGTAGGGGGAGTGACTATAAAGGGAGAACAAAGTACCAAGAATAAAAAAAGACCGCAACAAGTACGGTCTTTTTAAAGTGTAAAATATTAAAAATCAATTCTCAGGAACGGGGAAGCCCCTGTCACGCATCAGCGCATCGATAGTGGCATCCCTTCCCCTGAACTTTCTGTATGCTTCAGCCGGGTCCATGGCATTGCGGGGGGCAAAGAGGTGTTTCACCAGTTTATCGGCCATCTCCTGATCATAAAACCCTCCCGGGGCTTCTTCAAATG
>NZ_JCBCCK010000328.1:0-3659 GCF_059864935.1 Planktosalinus sp. | reverse complement strand
TGTTTTTCAGGTATTCTGAAAAAGAAGTTTTGGAAGCATTCAGGTGGTTAAAAGTATGGTTGCCCACACGGTGGCCTTCGGTAGATAACTGTTCAAATAATTCAGGATGCTTTTGAATGTTATGACCGATGCAAAAAAAAGTGGCTTTGGCGTTAAAATCCTTCAATTGCTTCAACACCCAAGGGGTAACCTCGGGAATTGGGCCATCATCAAAAGTCAAATAAAGCGTTTTTTGCTTACGCGAAAAGTGCCACAAGCGTTTGGGGTAAAGAAACTTGACAAAAAACGGGATCTTTACAACATATTTTTTCACTTCTTATTGATTCAAAACTCTTTCCAGTGAATCTATCATTCTCAATAGGGTTTCTTCATCCATATTGTCCCAATCGAGGGTATCGTCAAAATCATCTTCAAATGTTTCGTCTTCCAGTTCAGAGGCATAAAAATGCTGGAATTTTCTTAAATAGGTATTAAACATTTCAGCTTCAGACTCAAGCAGTTCTTCGTCACTTCCATATACCAATGTGCCCACAAGACTTCTGTAGCGTTCAATATCCATCAAAATGACATCAGGAAAGCGTCGTTGAAGTGAGAACTTGAATGAAGCATAATAATCCAGTCGCTCCTGATAGGTAATAACCACTTGTTTATATAAATCAATCGCTTTTTGGTCTTGGTTCACTTCAAAGTAACCGGTTATGTAAGGTTCAAGTAAAGTATAATAGCCAAAATATTCAACCGGCATGTGTTCCATAGCAAGGTCTAATACCTCTTCAGCTTTTTCAAGTTCACCTTCCTGGATAAGTTGCTCGGCCAAACGTGCCAGATTGCTACGGTAGCTAATGGAGTTTCTACGTGTCTCAGGATCGTGATAGATATCCGGGCTGCCGGAGTTGCCCCAGTCCCATTTCATGACCATGTCATACATTTTCTCGCTATCAATCCTCCCCATATCCAAAGGGTTTCTTCTGTCAAAAGGTGTTTTGATGGGCACCAACTTGTAAGCCATTCCGTCAAGTTGGAGATAGTCCTTCATCCACAAATAGTCTTCATCGCCAAAAGCACCTCCGGTAAAGTAGATGGGGCGTTCCCAATTGTTGTTGGCAATAATATCCAGCATCATCATTCTGTTTTTGTAGAGAATATCATTTTTGATGTAAACATCAATAAAATCCACAATAAGGTGTGCATCTTTTTCGGCAACAATACCATTGCGTAAAACGGCTTCTTTGTCCACTGGAATCCGAATGTTTTTTGATGGAAATGTCTGGACCATTTGTCCGCTTTGCATTTCAACGGTAAGCCTTGGGTCATCATTGGCCACCCAGTCCATCCAATCATTTATATTTAGAGGTAAGTCTTCTTTTATAATTTCTAAAGTTGAATTTGGAATATTTGGTAACTTACTGAAGTAATCATAAGGCATTTTCAATATATAATCACGTGTGCCATGACGGTACTGTTCATGAGTAAGCTGTGAAGGAATGGGGTCGCTGTCAAAAGCCGCTTTTTTCATATCGTTGATATACCAGTCTGTATTGAACAAACTGGTGTTGACAGGCCTGACATCCCTGCGGTATTGTTCAACTCCCAGAGCATACCAAATAGCAAAGGTATCGTTGTCGCCAATGGTAAAAATAATACCGTTTGGGTCAACTGAATCCAGGTATTTTTTACCCATAGCTGTTGCCGTATAACGATTGGATCGGTCGTGGTCGTCCCAGTTTTGGGAGGCCAGAAGTATGGGTGCAGCCAGCAGGCCTACTCCAATCACTATGGGCACGGCTATTTTGGGCTGTATGTAGCTTTTAATGATTTCAAACAAGGCATACACCCCAAACCCTATCCACATAGCAAACACATAGAAAGATCCAACAAGAACATAGTCACGTTCCCTAGGTTCAAATGGTCGCTCGTTGAGATAGACTTTTAATGCCAGTCCCATAAACAGGAAAAACACCATCAACACCCACCAGCTTTTATTGTCTTTATTGTAATGAAAAACCACACCCAGCAATCCCAATATCAAAGGGAGGAAATAGTAAGTATTGTGGGCTTTGTTGTTTTTAAAATCAGTGGGAAGGTTGGTTTGTGGGCCAAGCCTGGCTTCATCGACAAATTTGATGCCGCTTAACCAGTTTCCGTTAAAGATGTCATTCCTGCCTTGAATGTCATTTTGTCTTCCGGCAAAATTCCACATAAAATAGCGCCAGTACATATACCCAAACTGATATTCAAACATATAACGCATATTTTGTGTAAATGAAGGCTTTTGAATATCCAGATAATCGCTAAACTGGTTTAAAAAACTGTGGTAATCTTCACTGTCAATTTCCCCGCGGTTGTAGCGCTGCTTAAACATGGCCACTTCGTTCATCAAGGCTTCCTGACTTCGGAATTGGCGTTTCACCTCAAAATCGACACCACCAATAATGTTTAAATAATTGGCCGCGTGCTCTGTACTCCACATTCTTGGGAGGAAGGTTTTGTGGCTGTCGTCAAGGTTCATTCTTGCATTTTTGTAATTGTTTACAATTACATATTTGTTGGTTTCATAATCACGCTCATAATTGGGCTTGTCGTCAGTATAAGGGTTGTTGCGGTCAATGCCGGCATACATTTCGGTAAACTGGGCATCATACAACAAACTTTGATCTCCATATTGCTCCCTGCCATAATAAGCTAAAAGTTCAATGGCATCACTTGGGCTGTTTTGATTAATTGTCGGTCCGGCATTGGCCCTGATGGGAAGCATTAAATAACAGGAAAAACCAATAAAAATAAACAGCAAACAATGTGTAATTGTATGTAGCTTAACAAGGTCTTTTTTGCGAGTATACCTGATTGCAAAATAGAAAATGGCAATCATTACTAAGCAGGCTATAATGGTGCCCGAATCAAACGGTAACCTTAAAGAATTGACAAAAAATAACTCTGAAGCTGAGAAAAACCGCATTGTCATAGGTATCATGAACACATAAACAAATAATAGAACGCCCACTGCCACAGCATTTGCTATAATAAAATTCTTTAGCGTTATTATTGGGTAGTTCTTGAAATAATACAATAAACAAATTGCCGGAATAACCAGAAGCGCCATAATATGAACTCCAAATGAAAGCCCTGCAACAAAAGCAATCAATAACAACCAGCGGTTGCCGCGAGGCGTGTTCATTTCTTTTTCCCAACGCAAGCCTAAGTAAAATAATACAGACATAATAAGAGCGGCCATAGCATACACTTCAGCTTCAACGGCACTAAACCAAAAACTGTCTGTAAAAGTAAATGCCAGAGACCCCACAGCGGCACTTCCCAGAATTAAGATTTCTTTATTTTTGTCAAGAGATTCATTTTTAGAAATAATTTTTTGAAGCAACAGTGTCAATGACCAAAACATAAAAAGAATGGTAAAAGCACTGGAAAAAACAGAAATCATATTGACAAAATAGGCAATTTGAGTGACGTCACCGGTGAAGGTTGAAAAAACAGCTCCCAACATTTGGTAAAGGGGAGCCCCGGGGGGGTGGCCCACTTCCAGGTTGGAGGAAGTTGTGATAAACTGGCCCGGGTCCCAGAAACTGGCTGTGGGTTCAACAGTGAGCCAGTAAGTTGTCAAAGCGATTAAAAACACACACCAGCCTGAAATTAAATTCCATTTT
>NZ_JCBCCK010000064.1:0-11253 GCF_059864935.1 Planktosalinus sp. | reverse complement strand
TTCCACTACAATGGTTGAGAATATGAAAAAAGGTGCTGTAATTATTGATGTTAGCATTGATACAGGAGGGTGTTTTGAAACTTCTGAAATGACTTCTCATGACAATCCAACAATTATTAAAAACGGTGTCATTCATTATGGTGTGCCCAATATTCCCGCAAGGTATCCTAAAACTGCCTCAATATCAATTAGTAACATCTTTACTTCCTATTTATTGGATATTGCAGAATCAGGTGGACTGGAAAATGCCATCCGTTTTGACAATGGTTTAAAAAATGGTGTGTACTTTTACCGCGGCATTTTAACAAACAAATCCATTTCAGACTGGTTTGATATGCCATATAGTGACATCAACCTGATTATTCTCTAAAAATGAAATTTATACATCGTCTCGCCTACTATTTGTTTGGGTTTTCTATTGGTTTGATCTTTTTGTTTTTCTTTTTGAACAAAAAAGGAGCAAGCTGTGATTACAGCCCCAATGCACGAGTGAAAAAAAATATCCGATTGAAGCCAAAAATTTATTCAGAAGATGTTTTAGCAAAAATTCAAGAGAAAAACCTGGACACTTCTTATGTTTCTTACCTTCTGGAACGAGGTCGTGTCCGCTTTGGCGAAAGCGAAACCGACCATCGTGAAGTTTGCAATTTATATGTCATTACCGGCAAAAAAGATGAGAAATCGCTGCGTCTGGAAGTTGAAAACTGTGAAGACCACGCAATAATTATTTCGCTGGCTGAAACCGATTAAAGTTTTCGTCTCTCCTTTTCTCTTTTCAATAGACTCAACTCCCTGCTGGTTTGTCCGGCTACTGAGGTGTTTTCTTCTGCACGCCTGATTAAGTAGGGCATTACATCTTTCACGGGACCGAATGGCAGGTATTTGGCAACATTATAACCTTCCATAGCCAGATTAAAACTGATGTGATCGCTCATTCCGTACAATTGTCCAAACCAAACCCGCTTATCATCACGTGCAATATTGTTTTTTTTCATAAACTCCATCGCCAATAATGTGCTTTGTTCATTATGGGTTCCGATAAATAAATGAATGGTATCGAGATTGCTTAAAATATACTCCTGAATGGCATTGAAGTTATCATCTGTTGCAGATTTAGTGGCACAAATTGGGGTTTTATATCCCTTCTCCTCTGCCCTTTTGTTTTCTTTTTCAAGGTATGCACCTCTTACGATTTTAAAGCCAAGCTTAAAACCTTCTTCTTTGGAAATATTGTGGACTTGTTTCAAATAATCCAATCTGTCCCATCGATAACATTGTAACGTATTGAAAACAACTACCTCTTCTTTGTTGTATTTTCGCATCATGTCCAGAATCAAATCATCAACGGCTTCCTGCATCCAGCTTTCTTCAGAATCTATTAGCAATGCAACACCGGTATCTGAACACATTTTACAAACTTTATCAAAACGCTCGGTGATTTTTTCCCATTCAATGCGTTCAACTGTGGTGAGCTCTTCTTTTTCTGTAATTTTTCTGTACACTTCAAGCCTTCCAAAACCGGTGGGTTTAAAGACAGAAAATGGCATTTCTTCTTTGTTTTCGGCAAATTCGGTTAAACGAAGTACTTTATCTGTTGCAATGTCAAACGACATTTCCAGGTTCTTTCCTTCAACAGAATAATCCAAAACTGAATATACCCCTTTGGCATACATTTTATCAACTACCGGCAAACAGTCTTCTTCATTGACCCCGCCGCAAAAATGATCAAAAACTGTGGAACGAATAAGGCCCTCAACCGGCAAATTGACGTTTAAAGCAAATTTTGTTGCCGCCGTACCGATTTTCACCAGAGGCTCGTTTCCTATCATTTTAAACAGGAAATAGGCGCGTTCAAGTTCGGAGTCAGATTTTAGGGAGAAGGCAACTTCAGTGTTTTCGAAGAGATTTTGTGAAGCCATAAAAGCACAGGTATTTGAATTGCAAATATACTGAGAATTTCATCGGTTTTTTAGTATTTATCCTTATTTTCACTTGGTAAAAATTTTTATTTAAGGCATCATGGTGTCCATTATTGCAGGTAGTTATTCCATTTATTTTAATAAAGCAGGATACAATTCTTTAAATCAGTTTATTGAAGAATTTCAACCTTCAAAAATTGCAGTAATTACTGATACAAATACTTCTAAATTTTGCAAAAATCTATTTATTTCCCGTCTTGTTTATGACTCAAAACCACTAGAGATATGTATCAATCAAGGCGAAGAAAACAAAAACCTTGAAACCTGCTTATACGTTTGGAGCCAGTTATCAAAAAATAATTTTGATAGAAAATCACTTATCATCAATCTGGGAGGCGGTGTTGTAACTGATTTGGGTGGTTTTGTGGCTGCAACTTTTTTGCGCGGAATTTCATTTATCAACATCCCTACTACGCTACTGGCTATGGTTGATGCTTCAATTGGTGGAAAAACCGGAGTTGACCTGGGTGTTTTAAAAAACCAGATTGGGGTGATGGCAAATCCAAAAATGGTCATTATTGATGAGAACTACTTAAAAACACTTCCGTTAAATCATTTTAATTCCGGAATTGCTGAAGCTTTAAAACATGGACTTATTCATTCTGAGAACTACTGGAATAAACTAATATCAGCTAAAATGACTTTAGAAATTTCAGGTATTTCAGAAATTATTTATGAGTCTATCCAAATAAAAAATAATATTGTCACTCAGGATTATTATGAAACCGGGTTGCGAAAAAGCTTGAATTTTGGACACACTTTGGGCCATGCTATTGAGAGTTATTCACTTTCAGGAAAGAAAATAAAACCTCTTTTACACGGTGAGGCCATTGCAATAGGGATGGTTTTGGAGGCTTTCCTTTCTCATACTTATCTGGGTTTTCCGAAAAAATCAGTTGACGAAATAAAATTGATTTTCAAAAAATATTTTGACACTATTTATTTTAATAATGAATCAATTAACGCTATTATTTCTTATCTTATTTTTGATAAAAAGAATAAAAACCAACAAATAAATTTTGTGCTTCTGGAGACTATTGGAAGCCCTGTTTTAGACACACAAGTTTCAAACAATCATATTAAAGAAGCATTTGGCTACTATTTAGAATAAAAATAATCTACTTCATAAATCCTATTAGCTATTTTGTTGAACAAAAAAATTATGTAGTTTTATAATCAAAATAACCATTCCCCAAAAGTTATGAAACGGATCATCGTTGATTTCAAAAAATTGACCCCTGAAATTTTATCTCTTCTGGTTGAAAAATATCCTTTTGGATATGATGATGGCGACATTATTTCTTTTAAAAACCTGAAGGGTGAAATCATCGAGGCAGTGGAGGTAAGAAATGACGAAGATATTTACCTGGTTAAAGTCAGTTCGAAACTGGTAAATTCTATGGCCAACTTTGCTGAGGACGATTATGACCCCGAAGATTTCACCGAATCCATCCTTGAGGTACCTGAAAAAACGCTGGATGAAATTGAGCGTGAAGAAGAAGACGATGAAAAGTTAGTCTAACTGATACCTTTCCTTGCAAACATTCAGGTGGTGCAACTCATGTCCTGAAATCATAAATCCTACTGCCCTGACTGACATTGGGTTGCCGTTTGCCACTCCTGCCCTTTTCAAAACATCATCGTTAAACGATTTAAATAATTGGATTGTTGATTTTCTCAAAGTTTTATATTCTTCAAGCAGATCTGCCATTTTTCTTGAATTGGCTTCAGATTGAGGCACATAATCATCTTGTTCAAAACCCGGTAGCTCAGTTTGGTCGTTTCTTGCAAACCGAAGGGCTCTGTAGCTCATGATTCTCTCAGTATCGATGCAATGAACAAAAACTTCTTTTAAAGTCCATTTTCCGGGCGCATAACCGTATAATCCCTTGTTCTCGTCAAGACTGTTGAAATAACTAAAAAATGCTTCAAAACTGTGTTTCAAAGCATTTTCTATGGTTAACCCTTCAGGGGCCAATTGAATATATCCTTGGTAAAATGGAGCATACTCTACGGTTGATATGTTAGCCTTGGTTGTCAAAGATGTCGTGCATTAAGCGCTTTTTGTCATTGATGCTTTCTTCTAATGAAATCATTGTTTCGGTTCTTAAAACACCTTCAATGTCGTCAATCTGATAAATGATATCTTTAGCGTGAGAGGTACCTTTAGCCCTAATTTTGCAGAAAATATTGAATTTTCCGGTTGTTA
Source organism: Planktosalinus sp. (assembly GCF_059864935.1). Taxonomy (NCBI): domain Bacteria; kingdom Pseudomonadati; phylum Bacteroidota; class Flavobacteriia; order Flavobacteriales; family Flavobacteriaceae; genus Planktosalinus; species Planktosalinus sp. Next base: position 7,065 of record NZ_JCBCCK010000064.1, on the reverse strand, counting down.
TATGAGCTACGGTTACATTGGGGATGGTTTTAAGACGTTCAAGAACAAATTTAGTTTGAGAAGTTTTGTTGAGATAAATTCCAACATAGGCGATAAATGAATATCCCAGTTTTTTGTAATCTACAATTAATGTTGATCCGGTTATTATGCCGGCTTCTTCCATTTTCTTTACCCTTACATGAATTGTACCTGCAGAAACATTGTGTTTTTTAGCTATGTCTGTAAAAGGAACTCTCGAATTATCAATCAGCATATCAAGTATTTGGTGATCGACATTGTCTAGTTTAAATTTTGCCATTGGTCTTTTTTTTATTTTTTATTGATTATTCTGCAAATATAAGTTCATTACTGAGAAATATTCTTAAACAAAGACTAAAAAATAACTAAATCATTGAAATATTGTTACCATCGATTGCAAGTTTAGTGATTTCTGAATCAATGGAAATACTTTTTTTATCGTTAATTATTAATTCTTTGCTTGCTGCATCAATAATTTTATGACCATAAAACAAGCTTAAATCTCCTGTTTTAGCTACTTTGGGGGTAAATTCAATGTCTTTTTGAACGAGTCTTTCCTCAAATTGAATGGCTACATCAGTCTTTTTTCCTGAGTGAGTTGCATTTCTGATAATTATGTCAAAAAACAATTTTTCGTTTTCCGGAATTTTAAAATATTCCGATACATCGGGAAGCGTATTCTCTTTATCTAATATCGTTTCAATCAAACTCAATAATGCCATGAACAGATACTCCCTTGTAATCTCACGTTGGTAATCACTTCCGAAATGCCCACCTTCAAACAACACGGCAGGAACGTTTAACGACTGAAAGGTGTCGCCGAGACAATTGGGGTTAAACTCGTCACTATATCTTCCCACATTTCCGGGAATGTGCATTTGTAATTGATTGTTCATTGAAGCTATAAGCTGCATGGCAAAAGCCCTCGATTCTGATATTGATTTTGAATGATCGGCCGATGGGGCTAAAAACGAAACCACTGCTGATTTTGAGGTATTTCCGACAGAAAATATTGATCTTTGATCGTGCATATTCAGGCATAAATCCGGTTTAAAATTTTCAAAAACATTAAAAATCGTTTGCATTTCACTTTGTGATTTGTTTTTGGCATCCCGGTTTAAATCTACACCATTTGCATTTTCTCGAGTGTATCTCAAAGCACCGTCAGGATTGAGCATGGGTAGTATTTTAAATGTAAAATTTTGCTTTAGCAGTGCTTGATTATTTCCGTCTGCTATCAAATAGTTTAAAAAATCAAAGATGGCCTTTGTAGTGGTTGATTCGTTACCATGCATTTGCGACCACATCAAAACTTTAAAATCTCCCGAACCAAAAGTGACAGAATACAAAGGCCGATTTTCTTCAGAATAGCCTTCAATCTCAATTTGAAATTGTGAATCTAAATTCTTAATGATTGGTTCTATACTATCAAGGGTAATATACCTGCCCGAAAGTTTATGTTCTTTAAACTGATCGAATTGAATATCTGAAAATATATTTTTCATGTTCACAAAAGTAAACAACCTAAAGTTTACAAAAGTAAACAATAAATTGCAAACATTTAATTACAATTGTAACTATTTTCTTGATCGGCACTCACTTATAATTGTAAATTGTAAACAAAAATAAATTAAATAACAAGTTTTAATGTATATATTTTTATATCAGTTATTTAATTGTGTTTAGATAAAGTATATATTTACAATTTTTAAAATATTTATACGGAAATTTTGTATGATATTCGTATAAATTATTACATTTGTAACTCATCTTTTCAACTTAACTATATTACAATGGTAAACAGCGAGGATTTTATTAAAAGGTTACAAATTGTGATGGATTATTATGGGTTGACTTCTTCTGCCCTGGCAGATGCTATTGATTTTAATCGGTCAAGTATTTCACATTTGCTTTCAGGAAGGAATAAACCCAGTCTTGAGTTTGTCATGAAAATTCTGGAAAAATTTCCGGAAGTAAAACTTTATTGGTTATTGAATGGAAAAGGCGAATTTCCGGAAACGGATGCCCCTGATGAAAAAACTGGTCAAAAATCTTTATTTGACAAGGAGCCTGAAACTACTGTTTTGAAGAAGGTAGTACCTCCTGTCGAATCATTCAGAAAAGAAAATAAAGACGAAAAAATTGATCGTGTAATTATTTTTTATAAAGACGGGACTTTTAAGGAATATAAAAATTAGCAGACTTCCCATTTTTTACTGAAATTTGCAAAAAACTTTGCAATGCGTTATTTCTTACTCTTTTCGTTATTTCTCTTCTTTATTTCCTGCTACAACCCGGAACGCAAATGTGAAAATTTCAGAACAGGAACATTTGAATTTGAGGCTTTTATAGACAACGAAATTTTAAAAACCACTTTTGTGCGGAATGACAGTATCGAAATCGACTATTTCCGAGGAAGAGCAGACACTTCCTCTGTTCGTTGGATCAATAATTGTGAATATATTTTGCAGAAAATCAATCCGCGTAGTATGGATGAAGAACGGGCCGTGCATATTAAAATCCTTACAACCGAAGGAAACAAATACACTTTTGAATACGGCATAGTAGGCCAAACTCAAAAGAAACGCGGTACAGCCGTAAGGGTGGATTAATCCAGTTTTAAAGTGATTTGTCCGTTTTCATCAAGTTCTTCGTCGTCTGAATCTTTTTTTACAGTAGGTTCTTCTGTATTTTGAGATACCGCTATTTCGTCAATCACCTCCATTTCTTCAGCGGGAATTTCTTCAGGTTCATCAAATGGTAAAGGTTCCAGTAAATTGATTTGTTTTACTTTTTCTTTGGTCAGTTGATTTCCTTGTGCGTTAATGCCTTTGACAGAGATAAATTCTTCAAGATTTACAATAAGGTTGTCTTTTTGATCTTTGCCTTTTTGTTTATTGAAAATGACTTCAACCACAGGTCTGTAATCGGTTGCCACAATTTCAAGATAGGACTTGGGATGTTCAGAAATAAATAATTCTTCCTTATCTTCATTTTCAACCAGGAAACGTTTGACATAAAAAATTTCTTTTTCGCCTTCCCAGTAAATCACTGAAATGGGTTTTTTGGGTTTCCATTTTTCCAGTACTACCAAATCGTCATCAAAACGTAGTAAAACATCCGGAATCACTGTTTTTAACTTCCCGGATTGATTGATAATAAGCAATCGGTCGTCTTTTTTAAATTCGCCAAGATATTCTCCTCTTTCGTCCAGATTAAGTCTTTGAACGGTATCGTCAAACCAGATTTTTCTGGGTTTAAGCGTTGACAGTCCTTTTTCCTTCAACTCAACTCGCTTGATGGAGTGTTTTGTGACGATATTTCCTTTTGAATTTCTTCCTTTTATTAAAATATCGGCAAAGTCAAGTTCAAACTTTAGTTTTTTAATGCTGCCTGATTGACGTAAAAGTATGTTGACAATTTCGGCTTCGCCGTTGGGATTAGCAGTAAAATAAGCCACTTGAGAGCCTTTATTGCCTTGTGTTAAATCATACTCATTGTCTCTTATGGTTCCCGTTACAAAAAAACGTTTTACGTAAGAAGCTCCTTTTGCCCCATCCCTGTATATCATATTGTAAGTAGTGCGTTTGTCCTTTTTCTTGTAAACAGCAACATGAATGATGTTTTTACCCACAAAGGTTTTGGTATCCACTTTGGTGACCATCATTTTTCCGTCTTCGGTAAAAACAATTATTTCGTCAATGTCGCTGCAATCAGTTACATACTCATCTTTTTTAAGACCGGTTCCCACAAAACCTTCCGCCCTGTTCACATAAAGTTTTGTGTTTCTAATCACCACTTTTGTGGCTTCGATATCATCAAAAATGCGCAACTCGGTTTTACGCTCCCTGCCTTCGCCATAATCCTTTCTCAATCTTTTGAAATAATCAATGGCAAAAGTAATCAGGTTGTCCAGATGGTGTTTTATTTGTGCAATTTGCTCTTCAAGCGAATCAATTTTTTGCTGGGCTTTATCAATGTCAAATTTGGAGATACGCTTGATGCGAATTTCAGTAAGCCTCACGATGTCATCAGTTGTGATAGCCCTTTTCAGGTGCTTGATGTGCGGTTGTAATCCTTTATCGATGGCCTGAATTACTCCTTCCCAGGTTTCTTCTTCTTCAATATCGCGGTAAATTCTCTTTTCGATAAAAATGCGCTCCAGCGAAGCAAAATGCCATTGCTCTTCCAATTCGTCTAGTTGAATTTGAAGTTCAGCTTTCAACAGTTCAACAGTCCTATCAGTCGAGCGTCTCAACATTTCTGAAACACCAACAAATAAGGGCTTGTTGTCTTCAATTACACAGCCTAAAGGTGAAATGGAAGTTTCGCAGGCCGTAAACGCATAAAGTGCATCGATGGTTTTATCAGGTGAAATTCCCGAAGGCAAATGAATTTGAATTTCTACTTCGGCTGAAGTATTGTCATCTATTTTTTTGATTTTGATTTTTCCTTTTTCATTGGCTTTAATGATGGAGTCAATCAAGGAAGTGGTATTGGTGCCAAAAGGAATTTCGGTAATCACCAAAGTATTTTTGTCCAATTGCTGGATTCTCGCTCTGGTCCTCACTTTTCCTCCTCGTAAACCATCGTTGTAATTAGTGACATCTGCGATACCGCCTGTTGGGAAATCAGGGAAAATAGTGAACTTCTTTCCTTGCAGGTGTTTTATAGAAGCATCAATGAGTTCAATAAAATTATGTGGCAAGACTTTCGTCGAAAGACCTACAGCAATCCCTTCAGCTCCTTGAGCAAGTAACAACGGGAATTTAACCGGGAAGTTTATGGGTTCTTTTCTTCTTCCGTCGTAAGAAAGTTGCCAGGGAGTTATTTTTGCGTAAAAAACAACATCCAAAGCAAATTTTGAAAGTCGGGCTTCAATATATCGGGATGCTGCTGCTCCGTCGCCGGTCAGGATGTTTCCCCAGTTTCCCTGAGTGTCGATAAGCAGGTCTTTCTGGCCCATTTGCACCATGGCGTCAGCAATGCTCGCATCACCATGAGGATGGTATTGCATGGTATGCCCCACAATGTTGGCCACTTTGTTGTAACGGCCGTCGTCCAGGTCTTTCATAGAGTGCATGATGCGGCGCTGAACAGGTTTAAATCCATCTTCAATAGCAGGAACGGCACGTTCAAGGATTACGTAAGATGCATAATCCAGAAACCAGTCCTTAAACATCCCGTTGACTTTGATGATGGTGTCGCCGGTAGTATTCTCTTCTATGGGAGTAAACTCTTCTTCGTTGCTATTTAACTCGTCGCTCATAATTTTTTATTCTTACACTACTTTTATTTCACGAGACACCCGCTTACGCGAGTGTTTGTTACGAGACACCCGCCTACGCGGGCGTTTGTTCTTCTACTCTATCCAATTCAACTTTGAGGTTGTCAATTATAAATTCTTGTCTTTCGGGTGTGTTTTTTCCCATATAAAATGACAACAATTCTTCAATAGACATGTTTCTGTCCAGCATGACGGGATCAAGACGAATGTCGGGACCAATAAAATGCTTGAACTCATCGGGTGAAATCTCACCAAGTCCTTTAAATCGGGTGATTTCAGGTTTTGGTTTTAATTTTTCGATGGCATCAACACGTTCCTGTTCGGAATAGCAGTAAATGGTCTCTTTTTTATTTCTTACGCGAAATAGCGGCGTTTGCAAAATATATAAATGTCCTTCTTTAATCACTTCCGGGAAAAACTGTAAAAAGAAAGTGATGAGCAGCAACCTGATGTGCATTCCGTCCACATCGGCATCTGTTGCAATCACGATGTTGTTGTAACGCAGGTCTTCAATGCTTTCCTCAATGTTTAATGCCGCTTGAAGCAGGTTAAACTCTTCGTTTTCATATACAATCTTTTTAGACAAACCGTAACTGTTTAAAGGTTTTCCTTTTAAGCTAAAAACGGCTTGGGTATTGACATCGCGGCTTTTAGTGATAGATCCACTTGCGGAATCCCCTTCTGTAATAAATAGGGTTGTTTCCAGTTGCCTCTCAGATTTTGTGTCGTGCAGGTGAACACGGCAATCGCGTAGTTTTTTATTGTGCAGACTTGCTTTTTTGGCGCGTTCTTTGGCTAATTTTCTAATCCCGGAAAGTTCTTTTCTTTCGCGTTCCGCCTGAAGGATTTTGCGTTGCAATTTATCTGCCGTTTCCGGGTTTTTGTGCAGGTAATTGTCTAAATGTTTTTTTACAAAGTCAATAATGAATGTGCGAACGGTGGGCAGGTTGCCTCCCATATCTGTCGACCCCAGTTTTGTTTTGGTCTGGCTTTCAAAAACCGGTTCCATCACCTTGATGCTGATTGCCGAAACAATGGATTTTCTGATATCGCTCGCTTCAAAATTTTTTCCGTAAAACTCCCTGATAGTTTTGACAAATGCTTCCCTGAAGGCATTTAAATGTGTTCCTCCTTGTGTGGTGTTTTGACCATTCACAAAAGAATGATATTCCTCACTATACTGGGTTTTACTGTGTGTGAGTGCGATTTCAATATCCTCGGCTTCTAAATGAATGATGGGATACAAAATATCATCGTGGTGGATATTTTCTTCCAGTAAATCTTTAAGTCCGTTTTCAGAAAAGTATTTTTCCCCATTGAAGTCGATGGTCAATCCGCGATTGAGATAGACATAGTTTTTGAGCATTTTGGAAACATACTCATTGCGGTACCTAAAGTTTTTAAAAATTGATTCATCCGGAATGAAAATCACTTTTGTTCCACGACGGGAAGCAGATTCTTCAGGGTTTGGGTCAGCGAGGAGATTTCCTTGCTCAAACTCGGCATATTTTATTTGATTATCCCTCACCGATTCTACTCTGAAAAAAGAAGAGAGCGCATTAACCGCTTTGGTACCCACACCATTTAAACCGACTGATTTTTTAAAGGCACGTGTATCATACTTACCACCGGTATTCATTTTGGAAACTACGTCAACCACTTTCCCCAGGGGGATTCCTCGACCGTAATCCCTTACTCTCACCTCTTTGTCTTTGATGCGGATTTCGATGGTTTTGCCAGCACCCATAACATATTCGTCT
>NZ_JCBCCK010000298.1:0-5215 GCF_059864935.1 Planktosalinus sp. | reverse complement strand
ACTTCTGCACAGTAGCCCACATTGGTGGTAACCACCGGCAGACCGGCGAGGGCATATTCAATAATTGCGAGAGGTAAGCCTTCAGAATCTGATGACAATACACTTATATCGGCCTGCTTCAAAACTGCTGAAATACCACTTTGAGAACCGTAGTAAAATACGCTATCCACGAGATGATGTTCAAGAATAAATTTATTTATTGACCTGAAGCAATCATCATCCCGGTTTTTTCCGAGTAAATGTAATGTCCAGTCAGGATGTTTTGAAGATATATTCAAAAAAGCCCTGAGTAGATTTAAATGATTCTTTTGAGGCCGTAAATTAGCCACACAAACAATACGTTTACCCTGCGCTCCATTAAGCTTTAATGTTTTTTCTGCTTGACTTTCAACCGAGCTAAAATTTTTGATATATATGACCTCTTTGCAGTTCAATTCCTTTTTTGCCCAATTTTCCAAAAGCTGATTCACAGCAAAAATCAAATCAAAAAAATGCGAACAAAAATCAAGAATGCTTTTTTTTCTATTACCAAGCTCTTCACTTTTTCCATAATGGTCATGCCACACCAATTTCACCGAAGGGTTCAGCCATTTTAAAAGTGTGCCAAAAAACCAGGAGGTAGCGTGTGCATGAATGATTTGTATTTTTTCTTGTTTGATGAGTATTGAGGCTTTGAGTAGCACTTTAAGTCCGATGGGGCCTTTGCGGTTTAGAAAACGGTAATGCACCTTTGGGTGGATGGTGTCTTTTAAAATACCTTCCTCGCGTGTGCTCCACAGATAAACCTCCACTTCCCGTTGTGAAAGCGCATTGGCATAGGCCACAGCCATCCGCTCAGCACCACCGGCGTTTAAAGAGTCTATTAGGTGGAGGATTTTCATTTTCGTGATTGGTTAATGGTTATTAGTTAATGGTAATAGGTTTTTTATCTCTTTTCTATTCTCTATTTTCTATGTTCTATTACCAATAATTCATTCAAACTTTGAACTTTGAGACTGAGTTTTGTTTCACGATTTAAGATGAGGACTAAAAGGTTTCTCACCACAAAAGGGTTTCACGCAAAGCAATATAAGATATGCAAAGTACGCAAAGAATTGTGTATTAAATAAAAAAAAATGTAATTTAGAAATATGAATGAAAATGAACTTTCCTATATCGTAATAGGTCTTGCATTGGAACTTCACAAAAAAGTGGGGCCCGGTCTACTAGAATCTGCGTATGAAAATGCTCTGGCTTTCGATATTCAGGAAGCCGGTTTAGTCGTACAGCAACAAGTCCCCTTACCTTTTTATTATAAGGAAATAAAAATGGAAGTTGGTTACAGAGTTGACATTTTAGTTGAAAATAAATTAATAATAGAAGTGAAATCTTTAGAAACTATCGCCCCGGTTCATTTTGCACAACTACTTACCTATCTTAAATTGTCTGACAAACGTTTAGGTTTACTGATAAATTTTAATACCAAGGTTCTTAAAGAAGGTCTTCATAGAGTGGTCAACAAATTAGATTAAGTAAATATCTATCAACCCCTTTGCGAACTTTGCTTTTTCTTTTGCTACTTTGCGTGAACTATTAATGCGTTGTTTAAATCAAATTCCTGATTTTTTCCTCAAACACCTCCAGTGTAAATTGCTGCGACCAGGTTTGGGTGTTGAGGGACAGGTTTTGAAGTCTGTTTGTGTTGTTTAGTAATTCATAAAAAGCTTCCACATCCTCTTCCAATTGTTTTGTCAATAGCACGCCCCTTTCTCCTTTTCCCAGTATTTCCGGCACACAGGAAACGGCAGTTGCCAGTGGTACGCCTCCCCAAAACATGGCTTCTGCAACTGCTTTGGGCCAGCCTTCTGATTTTGAGGGGAGGATTAAAAAATGACCATCTTTATAGGCTTGTTCAACCACTTCAGCGGATTGATTTCCTTTTAAAACAATGCTATTTTTCAGGCTATTCGATGCAATATAGGATTCAAGCTGTTGTCTCTGCACTCCTTCGCCATAGAGGTCCAAACGAATGTCAATTCCTTTTTGTTGTAATTGATGTACTAGTTTTACGGCATACAAAGGGTCTTTTCCGGGGGTTAACCCACCCACAAATAAAGCTTTGAAAGGGGGAATAAAGGTTTTTTCGATACGCTGCTTTTTAGATTTGGGATATGTAGCAGTAAAAAAAGGGATGATATTTTTTGAGGAATTGGGCCAATGACCATACACCATCACCTGCATATTCCGGGTGAGGAAGGGATTGTTCAATATCCATTTTTGAAAGCGGTAACTCAGGGGTTGTTTGGCGGAAGGGTCCCAGTTACCGGCATATTTGGCTGTTTTTTTCTTTTTCGGAAAAAAGAGTTGCACCACACATCCCAGCAAGCCCATATTGCCCGGACAGCGCAGGTGGATGTGGTCTGCTGCCCGCATTGCTTTCCAGATTTTAAATATGCAAACCGGTATGGATAATAGTGCTTTGACACCTTCAGGAGGTGAAGTCAATGAAAAAGGAGGTACTTTGTAAAATGTGAAATTCCCACTTATATAAGCCAAATCAATACTTCCGGGGTTATCGTTGGTCAACGGGGCAACCACACAAAGTTCATCGACATTCTTTTCCCAAAGATTCATTTCCCTTACGTAAGGACCATAAGCAAACCATTGATTGTTTTGCTTTTTATGGAGTGTATGGGAAATGATAAGGAGTTTCAAAAGGATTGCTGGTTATTGGTTTGATAAATATCGTATTATTTGGTGCACTAAAAATAAGCCTATTTCAGGAAAAGTGGGTTATCAATTCCGGAAGAAATATTTGTTATTGAAATTGTATTTGAAGTGTAAAAGAAAATAGCACGCTGATGACGCGGATTTGGGGGAGGGTTCACTGATTTAATTAGATAAAATACGTTAATTGTTCAGGTTTTTGAAATGATTTTGATTTTTTTTAACCATTAAGAAGTTAAGGGTTGTTAAGGGAAAAAGTGAATGTATAAGACTTACTCAAGTAGGCTCAAACGGGACAAGCTCTAAAGGGGGAATCCAGCCACGTCAAACATCTAATATCTCTACTCTCACGTCAAAAAATCGTTAGTCACGAAAACTACTTCTTCCTCATTTTCATAGTAATGTGCATACAGCGAAACAGGCTTTTATCTGAAACTGCCGACTGATTCCAGTCTTGTTCGTGCCATTTTTGTGCGATTTGTTTTTTCTTTTCGGCGCTTAAGGGCATTAGGTCAATCAGGACAATCCATTTGGATTTGCCCAATATGCCGCGGCGTTCTTCAATATGAAATGCATTTGCAAATTGTCCATAAGTCCTCTTGGTAAAGGGCCACTCCCAGGCAGCGTCACTTTGAAAAGGTCTGTACAATCGGCGTAATAGTTTAATGGGCAAACTGGTTTCCAGAGGGTCATAGCTTATTATTGTACCCTTTGGAGCGAGCTTCTCATTAAGTCTTTCAATTAAAACATCGGTGTTTTCAAAATGATGCAACACCCCATAGGCATAAATAAGATCAAACGCGGTTTCCTGAAACTCATCTGACAGGAAATCGGCTGCAATGGCTCTGGCATGTGGAAGATGCTTCAATTGTTTATTCAATTTTTCAATCGCTACATCACTTAAATCCAAACCCACATAAGACTTTGCATTTTCTGCTAAATACATGGACAAGGTATTGCCTGTATAACACCCCAAATCCAAAACTTTTTTAGTACTTAAATCCCCAAACCAAACCTTGTGGAGGTCATAATACTGTTGTTGCATTCCTGAACTTTGCCTGATTCCCTTGAGTGTTTTTTCCCTCATGCGCGACCAGATTCGGGTAGCTAAGTTTTTCTTTTTGGTATTGTAGAACTCCTTTTGCTTTTTGTTTGTTTCTATGATGTCCTTTGTTGTTTTCAAAGTAATTGATTTTTTTGTAAGGCTATAAATGGAAGAACTCATTTATGGTTTAATTTCAGGTTGATTTAAAAACAAACCCCACCACCCCACTATTCTGCCTAAAGTTTCAGTAAAAGCAGCTTTGGGTTGTTTGGTAGTGAATGTATTTGTCAATCTGATTAAAGTGAGCAATATAGTGATTGCATGCCATTTTATTTTGCTTTTCAAAGCCGGATTGGGATGTGCCACCCGCCAGACATACCAGCCGTTACGGACCACCATTTTACCGTAGTGGTATTGGTTGGGCCTGCCGTCGGGTTCGTGCAGATGTTGGAGGCGAGCTGCAGTGTTGACATACAAAGCCCCAAATTTAGAAAGCCGCAAACTAAAGTCAGCATCTTCATAGAGGCCATACCCTTCAAAATAATTTGAAAACGACATGCTTTTAAACACTTCCCTACGATAAGAAGAAACGCCACCCATAATTTGTTGCACTTTATAAGTTGCACCGCTTGGTGGCAGAAAGCCCACACTGCGCCCATGTCCAAACTCCGGGAAATGTGCCGGGGGAACATCACTATCAAGTCCCAGTTTTTTACGCAATACAAACCGGTTGCCGTCTTTGCGTTTGTAGCCATCATAAACATATTCATCAGTCTTGCCAATATATCCTTTTTGAACAGGCATCCATGCGACTTCATTGGTGATGTAACCCCCAACGGCCAGTGCATCAGGGAGCTGCAAATAAGTTGAAAGTAATAACTCAAAATAATCCGGTTCCAACACCGTGTCATCATCCAGAAAACAGACAATAGCTGTATCAGATGCCACATTTTGAACACCAAAATTCCTCTGCCGGGTCAGACCGCGGTCTTGCGGACTTATATGGTAGTAGGTGACTCCCTTAAAACCTACTTCTTCCAACATCTTCTGAGTGGCCTGATCTGTTGAACCATCCACAACAATGATTTCATCCGGCATACGCGACTGCTGCATCACCGACTCCAGCAGGCGTTGCAAAGGACCCGGGCGCATATAGGTGCAGATGATGAGTGAGTACTTCGTGTTTATTGTTTCTGGTTTCAAGTTTCTGGTTATTGGTTTCAAGTTTCTGGTTTCTGGTTTGTGGTTTCTGGTTTCTGGTTTCTGGTTTCAAGTTTCTGGTTTCTGGTTTGTGGTTTCTGGTTTGTGGTTTCTGGTTTCTGGTTTCTGGTTTCTGGTTTGTGGTTTCTGGTTTCAGGTTTCTGGTTTCTGGTTTCTGGTTTCTGGTTTCTGGTTTCTGGTTTCTGGTTTCTGGTTTCTGGTTTCTGGTTTCTGGTTATTGGTTATTGGTTATTGGTTATTGAA
>NZ_JCBCCK010000297.1:0-3046 GCF_059864935.1 Planktosalinus sp. | reverse complement strand
GTAATCGGTTTACAAACTGCAGTTGACTCAAAACCCGATATCGCTTTATTCTCTGCCGGAGGTCAAGCTTCACTTGAATGGGCACCAAAATTTGCAGCAGCCGGCACAACGGTTATCGACAATTCTTCTGCATGGCGTATGGATCCAACTAAAAAGTTGGTCGTTCCGGAAATCAATGCTCATTCCCTTACAAAAACCGATAAAATCATAGCCAACCCCAATTGCTCCACCATCCAAATGGTGATGGTGCTTAGCCCTTTGCACAAAAAGTATGGTGTAAAGCGCATTGTGGTTTCCACTTATCAATCCATTACCGGAACTGGTGTAAAAGCCGTTCAGCAGTTGGAAAATGAACTGAAAGGCGAAAAAGGTGAAATGGCCTACCCTTATCCCATTCACCAAAATGCCATTCCTCATTGTGATGTTTTTGAAGAAAACGGATACACCAAGGAAGAAATGAAACTGGTGCGCGAAACCAAGAAAATTTTAAATGACAATACCATTGCGGTAACTGCAACAGCAATTAGAATTCCCGTTGTGGGAGGTCACAGCGAGTCTGTAAACATCGCGTTTGAAAATGACTTTAACCTGTCTGACATCAGGAAAATACTGCACGAAACTCCCGGTATAACTCTTCAGGACAATCCGGAAACCAACACTTACCCTATGCCATTATTCGCTAAAGGGAAAGACGATGTATTTGTGGGAAGAATCAGAAAAGACGAATCACAACAAAACACCGTTAATATGTGGATCGTGAGTGACAACCTGAGAAAAGGAGCGGCAACCAATACTGTGCAGATTGCTGAGTATCTGGTTACTGCTGGTTTAGTATAATTGTTATTGTACTCTTGGTTTTTTTCCGCTGATTTTCTATCTTTAGATAATTCTAAATATAGCTAACCAAAAACCAGCCGGAAATGAACTCTACTTTTACAAAAATCATCCGTTTTCTACTTGCATTACTCCTTATTTTAATTGGGGCAAACAAGTTTTTTCGATTTATTCCTACTCCAGACATCCCTGATGACGCCGCCCAGTTTGTGGGTTCTTTACAGGCCACCGGATATATTATACCGGTTTTGGGTTTTGTAGAAATTTGTGTTGCACTGATGCTTTTGTTTAATAAGTGGGTTGCATTTGCTGTGCTAGCACTTGTGCCAATTTCATTAAACGTATTGCTCTACCACATGTTTTTAGATATTCCTCATATTGGAATAGCAGCGCTGGTTGCCATAATTAATTTTATCCTTATCTATAAACTTTGGCCAAAATACAGACCGTTGTTTCATTAAATGTTACACTTTGTTTTATTAAGTTTGTAGCTAACAAAAGAAATCTCATGAAAAAATCAATTTGTATTGTTTTTTCTTTGGCTCTGCTATTGGGGTGCAAAGAAGAAAGTAAAAGAAAAACTATGGTTATAGACTACCCGGTAACTGAGCGAGGCAATACTGTCGACACTTATTTTGGAACAGAAGTCGAAGACCCTTACAGATGGCTCGAAGACGACAAGTCTGAAGAAACCGCTGCCTGGGTAGAAGCTCAAAATAAGGTTACTTTTGGTTATCTTGATCAAATACCATACAGAAATGAAATCAATGAACGCCTTTCTGATCTTTGGAATTTTGAAAGAGTAGGCGCCCCGTTTGTTGAGGGAGACTACACTTATTTTTACAAAAACGACGGCCTTCAAAACCACAGTGTTGTTTACCGTGAGAAGGACGGAAATGAAGAAATCTTTCTTGATCCCAATACATTTTCTGATGACGGAACCACCTCTCTTGATGCATTGAGTTTTTCAAAAAGCGGAAAGCTTGCAGCTTATTCCATATCTGAAGGTGGAAGCGACTGGCGAAAAGTGATTGTAATCAATGCTGAAACCAAAGAACAAATTGGCGATACACTGGTTGACTTGAAATTTACAGGAATTTCGTGGAAAGGCGAAGAAGGTTTTTTCTATTCTACTTATGAAAAACCCGAAGGAAGTCAGCTTTCTGCAATGACAGACCAGCACAGGATGTTTTTTCATAAACTTGGCACCAAACAAAGTGAAGACAAGGTTGTTTTTGGTGATAAAGAAAACGAAATCGGGAGGTACATCTGGGGTAATGTGTCAGAAGACGGAAAATATCTATTTGTTGCCAGGGCTGTTTCAACCAGTGGGAATGAGCTTTACTTAATGGACCTTGAAAAAGGAGAAAACAAGCCTGTTGCCCTTATGTCGGGTTTTGATTATTCATCAAGTGTGCTGGACAATAGAGGGTCTAAGCTTTTTATCTCCACCAATTTCAATGCTCCCAATCAAAAAATTGTTACTGTAGATGCTTCAAATCCCTCTTCAGAAAACTGGAACGATTTAATTCCGGAAAAAAAGCAGGTACTAAGTGCTTCAACAGGGGGCGGTTTTATTTTTGCCAGATATATGGTAGATGCCGTATCTAAAGTAATGCAGTATGATTATGATGGAAATTTAATCCGGGAAATTGAATTGCCCGGAATAGGTACCGCTTCCGGTTTCAGCGGCAAAAAAGATGTTGATAAAGTGTACTACTCTTTTTCAAACTACAACACACCCTCAAGTATTTATTCATTTGATTTTGATAATTCAGAGTCATCACTTTACTGGGAGCCCAGCATAGACTTTAATCCTAATAACTATGAGTCCAATCAGGTGTTTTATACTTCAAAAGACGGTACGCGCATCCCAATGATTATTACCCATAAAAGGGGGCTGACCCTTGACGGGAAAAACCCAACAATTCTTTATGGATATGGCGGGTTTAATATTAACGTTCTTCCTTCTTTTTCTGTGGTAACTGCCGTATGGCTTGAAATGGGTGGCGTTTATGCCGTTCCAAACATCAGGGGCGGAGGTGAATATGGTAGAGCCTGGCACGATGCCGGGACGCAACTGAACAAGCAAAATGTTTTTGACGACTTTATTGCTGCTACAGAATTTTTGATTGACAGAGGCTATACTTCAAGTGATTACCTTGCGGTGCGTGGTGTTTCCAACGGTGGCCTTTTAGTAGGCGCTGTGGTC
>NZ_JCBCCK010000295.1:0-5187 GCF_059864935.1 Planktosalinus sp. | reverse complement strand
GCTTCTGCACCAATACGCTGATTGGTCGATAAGTTAATAGGTATGGTTCTCACCACCTGAATGCCGTTTACCGTTTCACCTTCCCTGCGAATTTGCACGCGCTCAAAAGCATTGGTTTCATATTGGTAATAAATTGAAGAGGTTAGTGTAAGCTTTCCAAAACGTCTCAGGTATCCCAAATCAAAAGTACTGGCATAAGCCGGGTCCAGATCAGGATTCCCCTGGAATATGTTAGTGACACTAGCTCTCGAAGGGAAAGGGTTGATAAACCAACCGCGTGGTCTGTTGATTCTTCTGTTAAAACCTAAGGTGACATCCTCACCTTCCCGGAGTTGATAAATTAAATTGACGGTTGGGAAAAGTCCCAGATAGTCCTTGTCAAAATTAGGATTTACACCTAAAAGCTCAAAAAGTTCTTCCTCGTTGAGTTCTGAACTGATGTCACCTTGAAGTACTGTACTTTCAAGTCTTAGTCCAAGAAGGAATGAAAAATTTCCGAATTTGGTTCCATATTGGGTATAAAGTGCCTGAATATTTTCAGTGTAATCAAAAACATTGCTCAATAAATCATTTCGCTCAAAGTTTCCGGTTTCCAGATTTTCGCCCAATAGGGTATAATCTGTTATTGTATTTCTGAAATTTCCACGGTATCCGGCTTCAAACTGTGAATCATCACCGATGGGCAAAACATAATCGGCTTGAAAAAGGAAGGTGTTCACATCTTCTACTGTTGTAATATCTTCTGAGGGAAATTGAATGTTGGGGCCAACAATATTTCTTTCAGTTATAAATGTGTTTTCGGTTTCGGCTTTGTTGTCATACTGAAAATCCATGGTCAGGTTATGACCGTCTTGATTGAATCTGTTGATGTAATTCAGTGCCAGTTGATATCTGGTATCTTTTTCTGTTTCTTCCTGAATACGTGTTGAAGTTTCAGTTAAAGCACCATTTGCAAATTTTTGGGTTGTTGCTGTAACTCCATCGTCATAATCACTCACTCTTATGAATCCACTGGCGGTGATTGATGAACGATCATTGAGGAAATATTCAATACCCAGATTGCTGTTAATGCCCTGTCGCTTTCTTTGTATGTCCCGGGCTTCTATTGTCCTTGAGAATTCACCTTGCTCAAATGTGTTGTCAAAAAAAGCGCTTCCGGGCTGGTCTCTGTAGAAATAACCTGTTGTGCTGAAGATGTTGAATTTTCGGGTGCGGTAGTTCAAATTGGCTGTAATACTGGAATTTATGGGGTATCCACCGCTGATATTTAAAGAGCCGTTAAAGCCTAAAATCCGGTCTTGTTTTAAAATGATGTTCAAAATACCTGCAGTACCTTCAGCGTCATAGCGTGCAGACGGGCTGGTAATGACTTCTACACGTTCAATGGCCTCGGCGGGCAATTGTGTTAAAGCGTTGGTATCGCCAAAACCGGCAAGTGCAGAGGGTCTTCCGTTGATTAATATGGTCACGTTTTGATTTCCGCGTAAGCTGATACCCCCTTCAATGTCCACATCAACAGAAGGAATATTTCCTAATGCGTCACCAATAGTGGCTCCGCGTGTGGTTAAATCACGTCCTATATTGTAAATTCTTTTGTCGAGCCTCACCTGAACTTCAGTGGTTTCTGCCCTAACAACAACTTCATCCAGACTCTCAGCGTCCATTTCCAAAATAACCGGTGGTAATTGAGTGCTTTCTGTGATGGTTTGATTTGAAAGTGTAACTGATGAAAAGGAAATAAATTCAAACTTGATGTCATAAGTTCCGGCTGGAACATTCAAGGCATAGTTTCCGTCAAGGTCAGTAATTCCCCCATTTACAAGTTCAGTAGTGCCTGACTTGGTCAAAGAAACCGTTGCAAACTCAAGCGGGGCTCCGGTACTTTTTTCCAAAACTTTTCCGGAAACCGTGTAATTTCCTGATTGTGAATAGGAGGTTAAGCTAATAAATAGTGCGGCAAGAAATAAACTGTATTTTTTCATAGAAGTTAAAGTGGTAAATTTTGATAGGCTTTTGTAAACCACTTTTTAGACTGCGAAAATAAAACTTGGTTTAAGGCTCTAAGCTTAAATTCTTGTTAAATGTTACCCAAATTTTATGCAACATTAAACAAAGAAAACTATCCATTAAAGGAGGTTGAATTTGTAAAAAAGTAAGGAAAGCAATCCCAAAACCATAACGATTTTTATAATACCGGAGAGGTGATGGAAATCTATTTTCGTTTCGGCAGTGAAAACTTTTACTATAAAATAAAGTAGCGGACCGATAATTGTAATCAAAAAGTACAGCATCACCCATGGGTGGCGGTAAAGCTCCTGATACATATACAATAGAATTAGTACAGTTGAAGCTATAGCAAGAACAAAGCACACAATTGCGGTTCTTTTCCTTCCAATGACTATGGGGAGTGTTTGACGGCCACCGTTTTTATCGCCGTTAATGTCTTCAATATCTTTAACAATTTCCCGTAAAAAGGTGAGTAAAAACGCAAAAAATGAATAGTATAAAAGGATTGAAAAGGCCTCCAGTTGTAATGACTGATTTAAGTAATCGATTGCAGGAACCAACTCAAAAACCCCAACAATGATTAAGCTTAAAGCAACCAATATTGAGATGACCAAAGTGCCTACAAGCAACATAGATTTTAAAAACGTTGCATACATATACAACAAAGCGGCAATCAAAATAAACAATGCCGAAAATCCGGGAGAGCCAATGTGGTTTGAAAGATAAAACCCAATAACCACTCCCAAAAATGTAAACACCAGATACATCGTGTTTGCAGTGCTTTCACTTATTTTTTTACTGATAATCAGTTTTTCAGGTCTGTTGATTTTATCGATGCGCACATCGTAAATATCATTGATAATATAACCGCCAGCTGCAATAAAAACAGTAGCCAGCATTAAAAGAAAAAAATGAAGGTGATTCAAAGTAGTGGCAACACCCATCGACTCAAACAGCCCATATTTAATGAGCCACTGAACAAGAATAATTATAATCAGGTTTTTATGTCTGATGAGGTTTAGAAAGGCAAGCATAAGTAGCTGTTTAGTCCATTTTGGCATCGGGGTTGACATTCCATTTTCCCTGCACCCTAAGCACTTGTTCAATCACATCCCTCACGCAGCCTTTGCCGCCTTTTCGGTGTGAAATGTATTTAGAAATGGCTTTGATTTCCGTTGCGGCATCTTGTGGGCAGGCGGGTAGTCCCACTTTTTGCATCACATACAAATCCGGAATGTCGTCGCCCATATAAAGGACTTGCTCGGGTTTAATTCTGTACACATCCATATACTCATCAAGGGTGTCGGTTTTGTGATGCACCCCAAGATGGATGTCTGTGACTCCCAGTCCGCGCAGGCGTTTGCGCACACCCTCATTGCTTCCGCCGGAAATAATACAAACATTGTAGCCCAACTCTACGGCAGTTTTAAAGGCATAACCATCTTTAATGCCCATATTGCGCAGCATTTCGCCTTCGGTGGTGACGATGATGGTGCCGTCTGTCAATACGCCGTCCACATCAAAAACAAAGGTGGTGATGTGCTGTAAATATTCCTTATAACTTTTCTCTTCCATAAGTTTCCTGAATTGATTGGGATAAAAGTTTGTAAATTTCTTTTTGTAAAGGTTGGTCAAGCAAATTGAGGTGCTTTTCAATGGTTTTTACATCATTTCGTTTTGCCGGGCCGGTTTGCATTGCCTCCGGACTTGCATTTTTGATTTTACTTGCAGTTTCTCTAATCAATGGTTTTAATATCGAAAATGGAATTCCATTGTTTTCGGTCAGTTCATAACCAATGTGGTACAAGTGATTGACAAAATTACAAACAAAAACTGCCGCCAAATGTAGTTGTTTTCGCTTATCGGAATTGACCTCATATATTGACTTTGTAATCGAAAGCGCAAGTTTGTTCAAAACCTTTAAATCTACCTCATTTTCTGCCTCAATACATAACGGAATTTCCGAAAAATCAACTTCGCGTTCTTTTGAAAAGGTCTGCAATGGATAAAATACTCCACACCTGTTTTTGGGGTCAAGTTCGCTAACCGAAACACTGCCCGAAGTGTGAACCACCAACCGGTTTTCAAACGGAATGGAGGCAGAAAATGTTTGCACGGCATCGTCGGGAACAGCAATGATATAGCAATCGGCGTTTATCAAACTGCTGATTTCTGTAGTTTTGTTTCCTTTAAAAGGCAATGTGTCAAACCCGCTGTAGTTTCGGTTAAACACCTGAACAACCTCAACATTGGAAGCGTTTTCAAAGGCTTTGATCAGGTGAGTGGCAACATTTCCGGCGCCTAAAATGACAACTTGAATCATTTGGCTAAAATAAGAAGAAATCTGATTAATCGGTTTGAATAGGAAAAGGAATCGCCTTTGCGTCATATCAATTTTTTTGTCAACATTAATCAATATTTAACTTTTTTCAATGCGGGACTCAAGCCTCTAAGTGGACAAAATTCAGTAAATTTGCGCCAATTTATTTATCCTCAATTTGTAATCATGCTCAAAAAGATTGCTTCTGTTTTATTCTCTACAAGACTTACCGGAATTTTATT
Organism: Planktosalinus sp.; assembly: GCF_059864935.1. NCBI lineage: Bacteria > Pseudomonadati > Bacteroidota > Flavobacteriia > Flavobacteriales > Flavobacteriaceae > Planktosalinus > Planktosalinus sp. Next base: position 618 of record NZ_JCBCCK010000295.1, on the reverse strand, counting down.
TATAGTGTTTGCAGTTGCCATGGCCATCGGGACATTTCTCGATATGCAACAAACAACCTCGCCAACGCCATATTCAAGGGCTTTGGTTTACAACGCTTGGTGGTTTGAGGCAATCATGGTGTTTTTTGTCATCAACTTTGTTGGGAATATTTTCAAATACCGCCTGTTTAGAAAAGAAAAATGGGCCACATTACTCATTCACCTGTCATTTATTTTTATTTTAGTTGGGGCATTTATCACCAGATACATTGGTTATGAAGGAGTAATTGCCATCAGGGAAGGTGAAACCGAAAATATGCTGCTCTCCGAAAAAGTTTACCTGACCACATTTATTGACGGTGATTTTGAAATCGACGGGGTGGCACAGCGAAGAAAACATAGCAAAAAGCTGCTTTTGTCTGAGCGACTTAATAATAAATTTACCATCAGGACTGATTATGACGGTCAACCCGTAAAAATAGAATTTGTCGATTATATGAAAGGTGCCGTAGAATCACTTGTGCCCGGCAATGAAGGATATTTTTATCTGGAAATGGTTGAATCTGAAGTGGGCATGCGTCAATCTCATTGGTTGAAAGACGGACAAGTTTCGAGTATTCATGGGGTTTTGTTTGCCGT
>NZ_JCBCCK010000277.1:0-2726 GCF_059864935.1 Planktosalinus sp. | reverse complement strand
CACCACATCGTTGCCATTCAGGTAAGAGTCCGTCGATCCACAATCTGCACCGGGAGCTCCGGTGTAATTGTTAAAATAAGTCCCCGTGTTGGCCGTATGGGTGTAGGGCAACGACAGTACATCTTCATCGGCATCATTGTTGACCGTGGCTATCACCTCCATACGGGGGGACTCACAGACTACATTGATTTCTCCGTATTGCCAGTTGTAGTAAAAATAGTAATATGCGGGGTTAAAAGTGTTACTAGTGATTGTTATATAAGGAGAAGTGTAAGGATAAACAGCACCCGCTGAATTTCTAAATAAAGCAATCGCTGTTCCTTGTCCAATTTCATAATCGGTACCCGGATTTAAAGTGACATTCAGAGGAATAGTTTGCGCTGTACTACCACCGGTAACTGTGGTCGTATATGATATATCATGCAAAACAACCTGATTGTTGTCTCTAATCATAACAGTACCCGTAGAGCCAATTGCTCCTGTGGGAAAAATATCAACAGAAACCAATTCCGTTTGTAAATGAACGTCGAAAAACATGCGTTGTGTTCCTATGGCGATAGTAGATCCGGCACCTGCTCCTATAGCATTATCCAAAGGGCCTACTGAGCCAGCAGTAAAAGTACCTAATATTTCTGCAGCCCAATAGGATGTGGTTGCAGTAATTGCCGGCGTTTGAAACGGAGTCCCTACCCCGATAATATCACCGCCTGTAGCAGCGTTGTACCAAACCACTTCATCACCCGTGCCACTTGTCGTTACACTAAGGGTTACAGAGCCTTCACCACATACCGAACCTGCTGTGGTTGTGAGTATTTCTAAAGTACTGCAATTTTGGGAGTACGAATTGTTGTAAAACAGGAATGCAAGTATTCCTAAGCAATAGTAAAGTTTTTTCATAATTTAATTTTCCTGAGTGAACTACTCAAATTAACATGATAATCATATAAAATGACTATTGTCGTCAAATATAAAGTTTTTTATTAAATATTCCTTAAAATTTTGTTGTAAAATTTATCAAGTTGAGTGTTAAAAAGTAACGCTAATTTGAGGGTTTACTTTTAATATTTGTTGTTTCAGGTTTCTTGTTTCTTGTTTCTTGTTTCTTGTTTCAGGTTAAAAAAAAGCGGGGATTTTAAAAATCTCCGCTTTATGAATTCAAATTTTATGTTAATTTATTTTTTAATCAATTTATAAACTCCTGTTTTACCGTCTATTTTTATAGTGAGCAAATAAGGCCCACTTGCCAAACCGGTCACATCGATGGTGGAGGTCAACCCATCCACCCTCTGATTGATCACGCGCTGGCCCAACAGGCTAAACACCTCTACTGACTCTATCACAGCGGTATTGGTGATGGTCACATAATCCTGTGCCGGGTTGGGGTAGAACACCAAGTCGGCAAATGCAATGTCATCTATAGCCAGCACCCTGTGTACTTTAATGTCCAGGGTTTCACTTTCACACAAGTCAACGACGGTCTGGGTCACAAAATAAGTCGTCTGATCCACCAGCAAAGTGTTTTCGGACAATGGATTGGTGGCCAGGGGGTCTGAATACCACAGTAAATTATCCCCGGTCACATCCAGGTCTGCCAAGGTTTCCCCTTGTACAAAAGGCTGGTTTCTGTCGCCCAATGGAATATCTGATTTATCCACAATGCTCACTACAACTTCAAGTGCACTTCCTTCGCAAGCATCTACTGTTTGAGTGGCAAAGTAAGAATCGCCGTCCACCAAAACCGTAGAGTTTGGTAAAGGGTTGCCCGAAGCATCATACCATTGGATATTGGTTCCTGTGACTACTATATCCCCAACTGTATTGTCTGTACCACAAAAATCTTGAGTGGGAGACCCAACGGGTGGTGCAGGCAAGGTCGTATTCACCTCGGCAATGACTTCAAAACGTGGTGACTCACACAGTACGGATGCACCAACTACTGTCACCCTATAATCATGGACTTCACCCCAGGATCCTCCTGATGTACAAGAGTCGGTTGGTAAAGTGCTAAATCGGTCAAACACCCGCATCACGGTTGTGTTGCCCATAGCATTTTGTGGAACAGTAAAAGAGCCGATTGTTGGGTTAGCACCGGCCGGAGACTCAAATAGCAACTCATCTGTATTGTTAAAAGTGCCATCCTTATCAAAATCTATCCAAATCTTCAACCGCTGACTACCAAAATTATGAGTAGCTGTAAAATCATACGTCTGTCCTGCTACCAGTGTGAACGTCAGATTGGCATCATTGGTAAAGTCACCATAGGCATTTGGTGAACATCCCGAACCTAAATGAGATAAAATTGTCAAACCGGAAGCATCTTCTATAATAAAGTCGTCTATTTCATCTCCTGAAGTACAACCTGTTCCAAAACCAAAGGAAGTACAATATGTCGGAAGCGGCCCCCCGCCACCGGTACTTTGCTCCAGATAGACTTCTGCAGCCCAATAGGATGTAGTTGTATTTATGGTTGGTGTTATAAACACAGATCCTATAGCCATAGGAAAGGATGCCGTCTGTGAGGAAAACCAGTAAACTTCACTTCCAATTCCGGTAGGTGTTGCCGTTAAGGTCACCTGACCTTGCTGACAGACAACTCCACCAGTGGCACTAACTATTTGTAATACCGTACAATCAAGCTCGTTGACCGTGATTTCTAACAATGGGCTTTCACATCCCAGCACGGTTTGGCTCACCCAATAAGTTGCACCATCTACCAACGGGGTTGT
>NZ_JCBCCK010000238.1:0-6132 GCF_059864935.1 Planktosalinus sp. | reverse complement strand
TCAAAAATAGCCCTGTCTTCAGCGTTTCCTTTCTTAAAATATACCAGTGCCATGGTGAGCTGATATTGATCTGTATAAGTTCCTGTAAAATTAATCATAACTTTTTCTTTTGAAGTAGGATTTCAGTTCTTGTATTCTGTAGCTTACCTGTATGCAGGTCTTGTTCTGAGTATTTTTTTTAACAAAGGCATTTCCACTACCAGATTATAAGTATCCGTAAGAAATTGTTGTGCTTCAGACGCACCTGCTTCCAGCATATTGCCTTCTTTAAGAAATCCCAAAACATCTTCGGCTGCTGCCCATTGGTAAATGAGCCATCTCCATTTCTTTACGGGTTCTCCAACAAAATCGGCTTTAAAATCGGTAGTATCTTTTTCGTGAATGACCGCCGTTTTCAGGACAGCCGCTGCGTCCAAGAGTTTAGAAGCAGCCTTTAAGGTCTTCCCCGTATCGTTAACATCGTCAACCAGCAAAACTTTTTTACCGCTTAGGTCTCCAAAACCCTTATTGAGCACAGCGGCATCTTCTTTCTTCTCAGCCCCACTGCCATAATGTGTAACTTGTATGGAATGGAGCTCCTCAATATTCAGGAAATCACAAAGGAACCGCGCAGGTGGAAATCCGCCACGCGCTATGGCAACTATGGCATCAAAACGGTGGGAAGAAGCTTCAATTTTTTCAGCGAGTTTCAAAGAGTCATCATAGGCCTGAGGCAACGAGACTATTTCTGCTTTAAAATCTTTGTCTTTTAGAGCCATAAACACGTTTACTTTTATGGTTACCATCTAAAGATAAAGGTTTTATATCAATTAATTTTACTTCCCCCTGAGGAAGGGAAGTACTTTAACAGAAGTTTAAAATTTCTTTAAAAAACCGTCGGTAATATTAATGTATCAGAGGAAACAATTTAAACATACTCCATAGTTTTTGTGCTGATGCAATAATGATCTTTTAACACAAAAACCAACTGAAAAATAAATAAGGTTACTTCCTTTTCTCTTTTTGAATAAGTATCTTTGCACCTCTTATTTAACTTGTAGAATTATGCCCGAAATACTAAGCGGTGACCGCAAATTTCCACAAATCCCAACCATAAAAAACAAGGCACTGCGTGTCAACCTCAATAAAAACATTTACGGCTCCTTTGCCGAAATTGGAGCAGGCCAGGAAACCGTTAGAAACTTCTTTAGGGCCGGGGCAGCTTCAGGCACCATTGCAAAAACAATCTCTGCTTACGACAAAGATTTTAGCGATGCCATTTATAGTCCTGAACCTGACAATCGGTATGTAACTGAAAACCGGCTAAAAAAAATGTTGCGCCACGAAATTCAATTGATTGAAGAACGCATTTCTCGTGAAAAACATCCCGATAAAATCTTTTTTGCCTATGCAAACACAGTCGCAACCATTGATTTTGCCAAAAAATACAAAGGGCACGGTTGGGTAGGTATCAAATTTCAGGTGGAACCCAATCAAGAATATAACGAAATCATCCTTCATATCAGGTTTAAGGAAAATGACGCCCGTCAACAACAGGAAACGCTGGGGGTTTTGGGTGTGAATCTTATATATGGTGCATTTTATAAATTTAATGAGCCCAAAAAACTCCTACGCTATTTATACGACCACATCGATAAGGATAAAATAGAAATCGATATGGTAAACTTTTCAGGGCCACAATTCAATAATGTTGATAACCGGCTTATGAGCTTGCAACTCATTAAAAACAGAATGACCGAAGCGGTTATGTTTAGCCCCGAAGGCCATAATCTACTCCCGGCCGATGTGCTGTACAAAAAAAATATCCTGGCTCTAAGAGGTAGTTTCCGCCCGGTCACCAAAGTCAACATCGATATGTTTGAAAAATCTTATGACCTCTTTATAAAAGAAAGCAAAGTTGATAAAGAAAATACAGCCTGTGTTTTTGAAATCACGCTTTCAAACCTCCGTGCAGAAGGTGATATTGACGAAAAAGATTTTATGGACAGGGCACAATTATTGGCTTCTTTGGGCCACAATGTCATTATTTCTAATTTTCAGGAATATTACAAATTGGCCGACTATTTCGCAAACTATACCAAAGAACGCATTGGCTTTACCATGGGCGTGAACAATTTTGTGGAGATTTTTGATGAACGCTACTACCGCCACCTTAGTGGAGGGATTCTGGAAGCCTTCGGTAAACTCTTTTTTAAAGACCTAAAGGTGTATCTTTACCCCGTATATGACACTGAAAACAACAAGTATATTACCAGTGACAACCTCAAAGTACACCCACGCATGAAAGAACTCTATAAATTCTTTAAATTCAACGGAAAAGTGGTGGATATTAAAGAATTTAATCCTGATATTCTTCATATTTTTTCAAGAAAAGTCTTGCAAAAAATTCAGGACGGTGAAGACGATTGGAGAGGGATGCTTCCTCAGGGCATCGATGAAATTATTATTCAGAAAGAATTATTTGGTTACAGTAAAAACCTGGAAACTGCTTAAGTATCAGTTATGTTGTCTATATAAGGGGTACTTGGTGATATAAAAGTAACTAATGATCAAAAAAATGATTAGGACCTTAGTTGAGTATCGTGCCACGCCTTCAAAACACTTATGTCCAATCGTTGAATGTTCTCAAGTATATAATCCGCCAGTATTTTTTCACTACTTGCAGAACTAATACTTTTTGAAGTTAATTGAATGATTCCATTTGGGTCGCCAAATATATTGGCTTCATCACATTCAATATAAGGATAATATTTACCTTCATTTTTAGCAGCATCAGGTAAAACATCAAAACTCTTGATTCCATACTTTTTTAAAAAGTCTGCAAGAAATCTCACATACGCCCGTTTTTTGCTTTTTAAAAATTGGCGATGGGTATAATCCAGTGTGTCTGTTTTTCGTTCCCTTAAAGCGGCTGACAAAGCCTGTTCCAATATAACTGCTCTTGTCATTAAAATAAGGGTTTGTGAACCATACCAGGTAGCACGACTTTGCAAAGGACAAATATAAATAGAATAAGTTTAACAAGGTATTTTTTAAGACTTGTTTTATATTTGCCCCTTTCATATTTCAAAGGGGTTTACACAGTCCTTAATCCCGTTTCAATACCTGTACTATGACTGAAGAAAAAAAAGAACAAAAACATCTTCAAGTCCTTATCCACAAAGTTGATCAGGCAATCGATAAAATTAATACCCGCATTCAAAAGCAATCCAACGAAATCAACGACCTTAAAACCCATTTACAAGAGCATAAACGGGATATGGATCACCTTGAAAAAAATGCCGTAAGGGAATCTGTATATAATGTAGCCTTACAAGGGGATCATTCTGTTGACAAAAAAAAGAGGTTGCTGAGGTTAAAAAACATACCCTATTTTGGTAGAATCGATTTTAAAGAAAATACCAAAAAAAAACCGGCACCCATTTATATTGGGGTCCACAATTTTCAAGACGGGGAGAGCCATCAAAACCTAGTCTACGACTGGCGCGCACCCATTTCCAGTATGTTTTATGATTATGAAACAGGAGAGGCTGCCTATGAAACTCTTGATGGTGAAGTTCAAGGAAATATTTCCCTTAAACGACAGTTCCGGATACGCAACGGAAATATGGAATATATGATTGACAGCGATGTCACCATACAGGATGAGGTGCTTCAAAAAGAACTCAATCAAGCTTCCTCTGGCAAAATGAAAAACATTGTAGCCACCATCCAACGGGAGCAAAATGCCATCATCAGAAATGAAAACGCTAAACACTTAATCATTCAAGGGGTAGCAGGCTCGGGCAAAACATCCATTGCGCTTCACAGGATAGCTTTCCTGCTCTATAAATTCAAAGAAACAATTACTTCTCAAGACATCCTTATCATTTCACCAAACAAAGTCTTTGCAAGCTACATCTCAAATGTACTCCCTGAATTGGGAGAAGAAACAGTAGCCGAAACCAATATGGAAGAGATTGCACAACAACTCTTTGACTACCAAATGAATTTTAGGTCCTTCTATGACCAGGTGGCTGAACTGCTCGAAAAAAACAACCAAAAATTCATTGAACGCATCCAATTTAAATCCTCGGCAGATTTGATTAAAAAAATGGACGATTACTTGCTGTTTCTCGAAAATAACGGATTTAAACCCATTGATATATTTGTCAATAAAAAACCGATACCGGCCTGGTTTATTGAAGAAAAATTTAAACAATACAGCCGCCTGCCCCTATTGAACAGGTTTAATGAGGTGGTACGAGAAATTGTCAATAATGTCTGGATGTATTACAACTATGAAGTCCAAGGCAAAGAACGAACAGAATTACACACAACCATCAGAAAAATGTTTCCCTCCACCAATCTGCGAAAACTCTACAAAGGGTTTTATGAATGGTTGGGAGAACCTGAATTGCTCAAAACACGTAAAGGCAACGTCTTTGAATACAGTGATGTATATCCTTTGCTCTACCTTAAAATGAAACTCGAAGGCCTAAAACCTTTTACAGATGTAAAACACTTGGTCATTGATGAAATGCAAGACTATTCTGCAGTACAATATAAAATTCTAAATAAACTGTTCAATTGCAAAAAAACCATTCTCGGCGACATCAACCAATCGGTAAACCCCTTTAGCGCTTCAAATATCGAGACAATAGCAGGTATTTTCCATGATGCCATTGCCATGACAATGACCAAAAGCTATCGATCAACTTATGAAATAACCCAGTTTACAAAAAAAATAAGCCAAAATATAAATGTGGAGCCCATTGAAAGACACGGTGAAGAACCAAAAATCTTGAAATGTAAAAATGAAGAAGAGGAACTCAACACCATCAAAAACGAACTCAAAAATTGGAATACCAAAAAGTTTAAATCATTGGGTATTATATGTAAAACACAAAAGGAAGCCAATGCACTCTATGATGCAATCGACCAAGGTCATCAAGTGCAACTTCTCAACGCACTAAGTGTTGCTTTTGGAAGTGGTATTGTCATAACAACGGCACATCTGGCCAAAGGCCTTGAATTTGACCGGGTCATTGTACCGTTTGTTACAGAAAATAACTATAAAACACCATCAGACAGACAAATGCTTTATGTAGCGTGTACCCGGGCTATGCACAAACTTATGCTAACCTACTCAAAAAAACCATCAACTTTTATCCTGACTTCCACATTTTAATACTATTGAGGCTAACTGTTGAGTTTAATAAACCATACTGAGGAGTTTCAATCAAATCAATACATATCTCCATCTTATAATTTGAACTATAACTGTCTCTATCAACCTTAGAATAAACTTCTTCATATGTTAGTGTGTTATTTATCTCCAAATACACCTTATCCTTTATTTTGCTTAATAGTTGTTGCTTCTTGTTATTTTTGGGTTATTTAAGATTAAAACACAGCCTGTTTTGTTTTCCGCTTTTATTGGAGAATTAAAATCAAATTCTTCTATAAAATTATCAATTTTCCATTTAAATAATTTATTTATAAAGTTTAAACACTCTTGTTTAGAAGGATAATTTTTAGTCAAACATTCCTTTAGTTCAATTTTACTGATGTCTTCTACTGCTTTCATAACATTATATTTATTATCATTGTTGTCCGGTAAACCGGACAACAATGATTTAAAAACAAATGTAATAAGTTGAACTTTAAATAGAGGTCAATTTAAGTAATCAAACTAATCAATAAAATAACAACATTTATTAATCACCCACAAACAATCAAAATCTAAAGGCTTTTTTCAGAATAAAAGCCGCTGCGTAAAGAATAACCTCGTTGAATCTTCAATTTCCCGACTTTGCCCGCAACCTCCATAGTAAAAAAACGATTCTCTTAACCCACACAAAATAACCAAAGCTATATTAAAACACAACCATTACTCCACCACCAACTCACCGGTTTTTTTCACCCTATTTAAAGTGATTTCTACAGTATAAGTCCCTTGCGGCAAATAGTATTTCTCATTTTGTTTTTCCTCAATTGAAGTTTCTTTATTTTCTTTTAAATAGGCTTTTCTTCCGTTTTCGGTAAGGGTCAAATCATAATCATACGTATGGAATCCTTTATCGACAGTTAAGGTTTTGCTGTATACTGTGGCCCCCTTATCCGTTTTGACATTTACTGTTGCTGTTCCGG
>NZ_JCBCCK010000209.1:0-3926 GCF_059864935.1 Planktosalinus sp. | reverse complement strand
TTAGAAAAGGAAAGCACAACAGCAGAAGTGTTTAACACGCTGGATGAGAAGGCATCAAAAACTGAAGAGTGGGTTGCTAAGAACCAAAAATATATCTACATCATTATTGCAGTTGTAGCTGTGGTAGTGTTGGGGTCACTGGCTTACAACCAATTTATCCAACAACCCAAAGAGACTGAAGCTGCTAACGAAATGTATCAAGCACAGATTTATTTTGACCAGGCATTAAATGCACAACAAAAAGATTCTTTGTTCAACTTATCACTAAATGGCGGTATGGGAAAATATGGTTTTCTGGATATAATTGACAACTATGGCGGTACAGATGCTGCCAATATTTCAAGATACTATGCCGGTATGGCTTATATGCACCTTGGAAATTATGACGAAGCCATTACCCATCTGGACAGATTTAAGGCTAAAGATGAAATCGTTGGGCCTATTGCTAAAGGAAACATTGGTGATGCTTTTGCAGAATTGAACCAACTGGAAGATGCATTGGGCTATTACAAGCAAGCAGCTTCATTAAGTGCAAACGAATTTACCACACCAAAATATTTGTTGAAAGCAGCCATTGTTGCATTAGAATTAAACAAAGGTAAAGACGCACTTTCATTTTTAAACGAAATAAAATCAGATTATCCTGAATCCCCAGAAGCCGGCCAGATTGATGTGTACATCGGTATGGCAGAGTCTATGAAATAAGATTTTGGATCCCGATAGTCCTCCCGATAGCTATCGGGATTCGGGATTGATTTGGTCATTAAAACCATTGCTTAATGGCAACAGTAAATAAAAATTTATCAACTTACGATAAGACAACAATCCCAAATGCGAAGGATTTTCGGTTTGGGATTGTTGTTTCTGAATGGAATCCCGAAATTACCGAAAACCTCTTTCAAGGGGCATTTGACACCTTAAAGGAACACGGTGCCATCAACGACAACATCGTGCGCTGGAATGTGCCCGGAAGCTTTGAACTGATTTACGGCTGCAAGCGCATGACCCAATGTTATGATATGCTGGATGCCATTATAGCTGTGGGTGTTGTAATTCAGGGGGAAACCAAACATTTTGATTTTGTGTGTGAAGGAGTGACCCAAGGTATTAAAGACCTGAATCTTCAGGGCGATATTCCGGTGATCTTTTGTGTTTTAACAGACACTACAATGCAGCAATCCATCGACAGAAGTGGTGGGAAACATGGCAATAAAGGCACTGAAGCAGCCGTGGCTGCCATCAAAATGGCGCAGTTGCGCAAGGAGTCAAAACTTTAACCACCTGTGGCAATTGTTGACTTAACGTGTAAAACTTTTTGAGTAATTCCGGTTTTTTAGCTTGTTGAAATTAATTTTTTCCTTGTATATTTGTAACCGGTTATATTTTATATCTGAAATTATGTTTGAATTTGATCAGTACCTCGGTTTTTTAGCTTTTCTCACCATCCTGACCATCGGTTTTTGGTTGATGATTTTCCTAATGTTGTTTGTGCCTTACTGGATTGGTGGAGCCATTATGGAAATGCTTAAAGAGAAACGTGCAGCCAAAAATAAAGACAAAGAATAATTCACATTATACATTATAAAAAAAGGGAATCCAATCGGGTTCCCTTTTCTTTTTATTTAAATTTTCTTAGTGCTTCTTAGTGCCTTTGGGTCTTAGTGGCAGAAAGAAGAGCCACAAAGTCACGAAGACACAAAGCTTTCACAAAGGCTTATTTTATTAAATCACTGGTTAATTATAAATGTAAAGCGAACACATTTTATTCGATGTTCCTTAAAACTCTCCTTCAAAATCATCACCGTTCATACCTCGTTCACGCTGTCTGCGGTCTCTTTGGTTTTTCTGCTGATTGAATCTGTAGATAAATGTGGCAGTGATTTGTCTTTGACGCCATTGAAACTCACTGTCTGATGTAAAGCCGTCACCTTGGGTGAATGACCTACGCTTACGGGTGTTTAGCAAGTCGCTTACGTTAAGCGCAATGGAGGCATTTTCATTAAAGATGTCTTTGCTGAACCCGATATCCAATGAAACCATTCCTTTAGATCTGGTTTGTGAGTTTTCAGAAGGGCCTCTGTAAAACATATTGGTTTGCCAGTCCACATTTCCGGGCAGCGTAATTCTTGAACTGAAACGTGTAAACCAACTGGTACTGGTTGTGCCATATTCCACTCCTTCAAATTCACCATCAGTTTCAAACCTGAAAAAGTTAAAGCTACCATTTAAACGTAACCAGCGTTGCGGGTTGTAAATAACTCCTGCTTCAGCACCAATACGTTGATTGGTAGATAGGTTAATGGGTATGGTTCTAACCACCTGGATACCGTTTACCGTTTCACCTTCCCTGCGGATTTGCACGCGCTCAAAAGCGTTGGTTTCATATTGGTAATAAATGGAAGAACTGAGGGTTAGCTTTCCAAAACGTCTCAGATATCCCAAATCAAAAGCACTGGCATAAGCCGGATCCAAATCGGGGTTACCCTGAAAAATGTTTGTCACACTTGCTCTCGATGGGAAAGGGTTGATAAACCAACCGCGTGGTCTGTTGATCCTTCGGTTAAACCCTAAGGTTATATTTTCACCATCACGAAGTTCATAAATCAAATTGACCGTTGGAAAAAGTCCCAAATAATCTTTGTCAAAATTAGGATTAACACCTAAAAGGTCGATAAGTTCTTCCTGGTTGAGTTCAGAGCTAATTTCGCCTTTAAGTACAGTGCTTTCAAGCCTTAAACCTAGTAGGAATGAAAAATCACCGAATTTGGTTCCGTATTGGGTGTATAGTGCCTGAACGTTTTCGGTATAGTCAAAAATATTGCTCAATAAATCATTTCTCTCAAAGTCTCCGGTTTCCAGGTTTTCCCTTAGTAGGGTATAATCGGTATTTGTATTTCTGAAGTTTCCACGGTATCCCATTTCAAACTGTGAATCTTCACCAATGGGTAACACATAATCAGCTTGAAAAAGGAAGGTGTTTTGATCCTCTACTGTAGTAATGTCTTCTGAAGGAAACTGGATATTAGGGCCAACAATATTTCTTTCAGTAATAAAAGCATTTTCAGTTTCGGCTTTGTTGTCATACTGAAAATCCATTGTCAGGTTGTGACCGTCTTGATTGAATCTGTTGATGTAATTCAGCGCCAGTTGATATCTGGTATCTTTTTCTGTTTCTTCCTGAATACGTGTTGAAGTTTCAGTTAAAGTGCCATTTGCAAATTTTTGGGTTGTTGCAGTTACGCCATCGTCATAATCACTCACTCTGATGAATCCGCTGGCGGTGATGGATGAACGATCATTGATGAAATATTCAACACCCAGATTGCTGTTGATACCTTGACGGTTTCTTTGTATGTCCCGGTCTTCTAGGGTTCTTGAGAACTCACCTTGTTCAAATGTATTGTCAAAAAACGCACTTCCTGGTTGGTCTCTGTAGAAATATCCTGTTGTGTTGAAAATATTGAATTTTCGGGTGCGGTAGTTCAAATTGGCTGTAATGCTTGAATTTATGGGGTAACCACCGCTGATGTTTAAAGAGCCGTTAAAACCTAAAATCTTATCTTGTCTTAAAATGATGTTCAAAATACCTGCAGTACCTTCAGCATCATAACGAGCGGAGGGACTGGTAATGACTTCTACACGTTCAATGGCTTCTGCTGGTAATTGAGTTAAGGCATCTGTATCGCCAAACCCGGCAAGGGCTGAAGGCCTTCCGTTGATTAATATGGTCACGTTTTGATTTCCGCGTAAGCTGATTCCCCCTTCAATGTCAACATCAACAGATGGAATATTTCCTAATGCTTCGCCAATAGTAGCGCCACGTGTGGTTAAATCTTTACCAATATTGTATATTTTTTTATCCAGTCTTACCTGAACCTCAGTGGTTTCTGCCCTAACAACAACTTCATCCAGACTCTCAGCGTCCA
>NZ_JCBCCK010000206.1:0-3449 GCF_059864935.1 Planktosalinus sp. | reverse complement strand
TGAGCTACCCGAAAGGTTTGGAAAAGAAAAAGAAGCCGAGAAAAAAGGCAAGTGTAAGCTTCCCCAAAAACAGTTTCTTCACTTGATCCTTGTATAAAACAATTAGTTAAGCCTTACCCCTTCACATCCAGTGCATCCCTCAACGCGTTGCCCATGAGCATAAAAGCCATCACGAGGCTCATTATGGCCAGACCGGGAATCACAGCGAGATAGGCTTTCCCTAAAATGATATAGGAATAATGGTCTTTAATCATCGCTCCCCAACTGGGCATTGGAGGTTGTGCGCCTATGCCCAAAAAGCTCAAACCGCTTTCAATAAGTATGGCTCCTGCAAAGTTGGCTGCAGATATCACAATTACCGGTGCCAGCACATTGGGAATGATGTGTTTTGCCACTATCCTGAAATCATTAAAGCCCAGTGCCCGTGCTGCGGTGACGAATTGCAATTGTTTTACCCCCATCACCTGCCCGCGCACCACACGGGCCACTTCTACCCACATGGTGAGTCCCACAGCAATAAACACCTGCCAAAAACCCTTGCCCAATGTGAGCGTTATTGCAATAACAAGCAACAATGTGGGGATGGACCAGGTTACGTTGATCAGCCACATGATGAGTGTGTCAATTCTTCCGCCATAATAACCGGCAATGGCCCCCAAAGTGATTCCGATAAGCAGTGAAATAAACACTGCAACAAAACCTATACTTAACGAAATGCGCATTCCCACCAACATACGGCTGAGTAGGTCACGTCCGTATTTGTCAGTTCCCAATATAAATTTTTGAGTGCTGACGTAGTATTGGGGAATTTCGGCAGGAGTAGTAGCTTTTGGAAATGCAGACAGCGGGTATTCTTTAACCAGACCTTTTATATTGCCTTCAACATATTCTTCAATGGAAATGCCTGTTGATGTGACCACAAAACTGTTGATAGGAACAGCAGTATCTGTATTTTCCTTACCAAAAAAGAAGTCGGTTACCAGGCTTTGGGTTGAAACCACGCCGGAAGGAAGTTGAAGCATCTGCACTTCAAAACCCGGTTTTTTGGAATGGATGGACACGTGCATCTGGTTGGCATTCCGGGAATCGTCAGGAGCAATGGTATAACAGAAAATGGCTGCCAGACCGCAAAGCACCAAAAAACTAAAACTAAAAACGCCCCAAAAGTTTCGTTTGAACTTTTGGAGCGCCAGTTGAGTGAGTGATGTTGCTTTAGCAGACATGGCAATAGTTTAGTCTTTTATTTTAGCAACTTTTTCCCGTTTGATATTGTTTTGTTTTAAATCTTCCAGTACATGAACGGCTTCTTCCACATAAACATCCTGACTCAGGTTTTTATGCCAGCGGGTGCGCTTTTCTGCAAGATCAGAGTCCATTCTTTTTTCTTCCTGCTCCTTGATGTGTGAACTAAATCTCAGGTTGTTTTGATAGTCTGAAAGGGCTTCAAATTGTTTGCTCCGTTCTCTGTTGCGTTCTATATCTGCAATGTAGTTGTCATAGTTCAATGGTACTATGGAGTTGTCTCTGCGCTCCTTGATCCAACGGGCTTGTTGTTCAATAAGTTTTAGTTGCTGGTTTTGTGCCATGCGCTCCTTAGAGTTGGAAATAGTTTCTTCAAGGTCAAAAATACCGTCCCAGGGCTTGTAAGAGGCAGGAGCTATTTTATCATAGGGCATCGGGTTTCTGTAATCCCTTTCGCCGACATCGATAAAGCTGAATCTGTCCGGAACCACTACATCACTTTGAACACCTTCAAGCTGGGTGGAGCCTCCGTTGATGCGGTAAAACTTTTGAGTAGTCACTTTTAGTGCTCCCAAGTCACCGTGCTGATTGTTTCGCAGCCAGCGGTTAAGGTCTATCACGTTTTGCACCGTACCTTTTCCATAGGTTTGCTTGCTTCCGATAACAATTGCTCTTTTATAATCTTGCATGGCTGCCGCCAAAATCTCTGAAGCCGAAGCTGAAATTTCATTAACCAATATGACCAGCGGACCGTCCCAATCTACAGAATTACTTCTGTCTTGCAGTACTTCTATTTTTCCGTCGCCCGAGGCTACCTGAACTACAGGGCCCTTGTCAATAAACAATCCGGCAATGTCAATAGCTGCTTTTAAAGAACCTCCGCCATTGTTTCTAAGGTCAAGCACCAATCCTTCAACTCCTTCGGTTTTTAACCTTTCGACTTCTTCTTTTACATCGCTGGCGGCATTACGTGCCTTGTAATTTGACATATCAAAGTAAAATCTGGGAAGGTCTATGAGTCCGTATTTTTTACCGTCTTTTTCAATAACAGCAGATTTGGCATAGGTTTCTTCAAGTTCAACAACATCCCTTACAATGGTGATGTCTTGAAATGAGCCATCCACTTTTTTGATGGTGAGGGTTACTTTGGTTCCTTTTGGGCCCTTGATGAGGTTTACAGCATCATCCAGACGCATCCCACCGATGCTGACAGATTCTGTTTCGCCATCCTGACGTACCCTTGTGATTAAATCGCCCACTTCCAACTCTTCACCTCTCCAGGCAGGTCCGCCGCTGATGATTTCAACCACCTTGACGCTTTCCCGTTGCTTTTGAAGTCGTGCCCCAATGCCTTCCAGTTTTCCTGACATGGCCGTATCAAAACGGTCTTTCATTTGAGGAGCCATATAATTGGTGTGGGGGTCAAACTCTTCTACGATGGCATTAATATAAATTGCAAAATAATCATCGCGGTTGAGGTCGTCCATAAACGAAAAGTAATCTTCAAGGGAAGAGAGTGTGGACTCTCTGGCTTCTTTTTCGATTTCAGCATCACTTTTTGCTATAAAGTCAGGGTTCTTTACGTTCTCTTTCACGTCGTCATCTGAAGGGAAATTGATGTTTTCACTTGTATTCTTATCCTCTTCCCTGTCTTTGCCTTCTAACTGGAATTTCTGTTCTTCCTTAATGTCATGATATGTGGAAATGGCCGAAAATTTCAACTGCTCTCTCCATCTGGCTTTGAGTTCTTCCTTGCTTTTCGCGTAAGCAATATTTTCATAATCAATATTTATGGTTTTATCTGCATAAAAATCAAAAGGTGTTTGCAGCACTTCTTTGTAAAGGGACTTTGCCTCATCCATTCGCTGCTCCAGACGGGTATGCACCAGATCAAAAAAGGAAATGTCTTTGTTTTTTAACTGGTCGTCAATCTGGTATTCATATTTGCTGAATTCTTCAATGTCTGAAGCCAGAAAATAGCGTTTCAGGGGGTCAATATCGATGATGAATTTGTTGTAAACTTCTGAGGAAAAATCATCATCAAAATCCTTATTGGCAAAATGTGTTTTTTCAAGTACATAAGTAATCAATTCTATGAGCACTTTGTCCTTTTCGGGGTCATCGATTGTTTTTGTGGTGAAACTGCAGGAAGCCGCAGCAACAAAAACGGCAAGTAGAAGTACTTTTAAATTCTTTTTCATAAATCG
>NZ_JCBCCK010000199.1:0-2650 GCF_059864935.1 Planktosalinus sp. | reverse complement strand
AATTCCTGTAAACATGTTCAAATGATTTAGTTAACTTTGCGCTCATTACAAGGCTGTAAATTTAAGCCAATTGAATCAGCTTACCCAAAAAACAATGAGTAAAAACGAAAACATAATTGTGGGCATTTCCATAGGCGACCTCAACGGTATTGGCCCTGAGATAGTTTTAAAAACATTTGAAGACGCCAGAATGCTGGATTTTTGTACCCCTTTGATTTTTGCTTCCGTAAAATCATTGTCTTTCATAAAAAAAGCGCTTGAAATCAGCACTAATCTTCACGGCATTGATCACATCAACCAACTTGTACTTGGAAAAGTAAATGTGCTCAATGTCTGGAAAGAGTCGGTCGATATTGAGTTTGGTTCAGAAACTTCAAAAATCGGAGAACTGGCAGTTAAATCGCTTCAGGCAGCTGTGGAAGCTTTAAAAACCGATAAAATTCACGTTTTGGTCACAGCACCAATAAACAAGCACAATATTCAGTCAGATACATTTAAATTTCCGGGACATACTGATTTTCTTGCCAAGGAGCTCGGCGGCGAAAGTTTGATGTTTATGATAACAGACGGTCTGAAAGTGGGACTGCTTACTGATCATATTCCCGTAAAGGAAATTGCCAACCACATAACTGAAAAACTGATAGAAAAGAAAATCGAAATCATCTATCAGGCTTTAATCAATGATTTTGCCATAGCAGTTCCTAAAATTGCGGTTTTGGGCATAAATCCTCATACCGGAGACAATGGTGTAATTGGAGAAGAAGATGACAAAATATTAAGGCCAACACTTGAAAAAATCAATCAATCAGGGAAACTGGTTTATGGCCCTTATGCAGCAGACAGCTTTTTTGGCTCAGGCAATTATAAAAACTTTGATGCCATCGTAGCTGCATATCACGACCAGGGACTGATTCCATTTAAAACTCTTTCCTTTGGGCAGGGTGTAAACTACACAGCTGGTTTATCAAAAGTTAGAACTTCACCTGATCACGGAACTGCATATGATATTGCAGGTAAAAACATTGCAGATTTCACTTCCTTCAAAGAAGCGGTTTTTAAAGCGATTAAGATTTTTAAAAACCGAAAACTTCAAGAAGAAATAGGTCGAAATCCGCTTAAAATACAACCCAAAAAGTTATCCACAAAAAAGGGCTGATAATTAGCAAAGCATTAAAATATTTTTTTATCTTTGCACCCGCTTAAGTTAAAACAACTTAGGTTGAAATGTTTGATGTAATGAAGCAATTGAAAGAGTTTACAATCCCTTTCGTTGGGTTGAAGCAAGGAGAACATCATTTCGATTTTAAGATTGACAATACGTTCTTTTTACATTTTGAGTATGATGAATTTAATGAAGCAGAGGTTTCAGCCGATGTTTTATTGACAAAAAAATCAAATTCACTGGAGTTTCATTTTACGGTTAATGGATATGTCAATGTGCTCTGTGATTTAAGTAACGAGCCTTATAACCAAACGATTGAAGGCAATCATCATCTGGTTGTGAATTTTGGAGATGAATTCAATGATGAAGATGACGCACTATTGATTGTCCCCCATGGAACCTATGAAGTGAACATTCAGCAGTATTTGTACGAATTGGTCATTTTGTCCTTACCGGCAAAAAGAATTCACCCGGGAGTTGAAGATGGCACTTTAGATTCAGAAATACTTGAAAAATTAAAAGAATTAACACCAAAAGATATTGAAGAAATTTCTTCAGAAAATGAAACAGATCCCAGATGGGACGAACTAAAAAAACTATTAACGGATAAATAAATTGAGCCATGGCACATCCTAAAAGAAAAATCTCGAAAACCAGAAGAGACAAAAGAAGAACCCATTATAAAGCAACAGCTCCTCAAATTGCAACAGACCCTACAACCGGAGAAGCTCACTTGTATCACAGAGCACACTGGCATGAAGGAAAACTTTATTACAGGGGTCAGATTGTAATTGATGCAGTAGAAGAGGTTGAAGCCTAATTTCAATTTCAAATAAAACTTTTTAACTCTCACTCAAATGTGAGAGTTTTTTTGTTTTTAACTTTTCTATATTTCAAAAACAACTTATTTTGCGCCAGATTTGATCAGAATTTCGTATTTTTCACTCTTTTTATACGTGTTTTTGTCAATTTTTGATGAATTTAAAATTTTAATATGAGCAAAATCACAGCAGCAATAACCGCTGTAGGGGCTTACGTTCCCGATTTTGTGTTGACCAACAAAATGCTGGAGGGCATGGTTGATACAAACGACGAATGGATTACTACAAGAACAGGGATTAAGGAACGCAGGATCCTAAAAGATAAAGACAAAGGCACTTCTTATTTGGCCATTCAGGCAGCAAAAGATTTACTACTAAAACGTAATCTGGACCCGTCAGAAATTGATATGGTTATTATGGCCACGGCAACACCGGACATGCCGGTTGCCATTACATCTGCTTATGTTGCTACTGAAATTGGTGCTGTAAATGCCTTTTCTTATGACCTCATAGCGGCTTGCTCTAGCTTTCTGTTTGGAATGTCAACTGCTGCACGCTACATAGAATCCGGGCGATACAAAAAAATACTTCTTATCGGCGCAGATAAAATGTCATCAATAATAGATTATGAAGATCGTACAACTTGTATCATTTTTGGAGACGGGGG